>JBEBBH010000305.1:0-9840 GCA_041158485.1 Bacteroidota bacterium
AGGTTCACGCGGTTAATCACAAAGTTCACGCGGTCTTTAATTTCAGCATCGGTTTTATTGGTAAACATTTTTAAAGGAAATCCAACATTTTCTTCGACGGTCATACTGTCGAAAAGCGCACTGCCTTGGAATACCATTCCAATCTCGGTTCGCAACGCTCTTTTTTCATCCGGTGTTAACTCTGAATAGATACGGCCGTCAAACGAAATCGTACCTTTGTCGGGCGAGTGAATACCAAGCAGACTCTTCAACAAAACTGTTTTTCCTGAGCCACTTTGGCCTATAATCAAATTGGTTTTTCCGGCGTCAAAAACGGTTGAAATTCCTTTTAACACCTTGCTGTCTCCAAAAGACTTTTCTACATTTTTAACTTCTATCATCAGGTTAACAGTAATTGTGTTAAAATATAATTCGACAAAATAATAGTCACCGATGTCCAAACAAACGAAACTGTACTGGCTTTACCCACTTCTAAAGCGCCGCCTTTCATGTAATACCCGTGAAATGACGGAATGGTAGCCAGCAACATGGCAAATACTACGGTTTTGATAAAGGCATAAGCAATATGAAACGGAATAAATTCTTGTTGGATTCCGGTAATGAACTCGTTGCTCGAGGCAAAGCCACCGTAAACCGAAGCAATCCAACCGCCAAAAACGCCCAAAAACATCGCAATTCCAATCACAAAAGGGTAGAGTAGTAAGGCAATAATTTTTGGAAAAATCAAATAGTTCAACGAATTTACACCCATCACTTCCAAGGCGTCAATTTGTTCGGTAACGCGCATGGTTCCTATGCTCGAGGTGATAAATGAGCCCATTTTTCCTGCCATAATAATCGAGATAAACGTAGGCGCAAACTCCAAGATAACCGATTGTCTCGTGGCAAAACCGATAAGGTATTTCGGAATCAACGGATTGGTCAAGTTCAAAGCCGTTTGTATCGATACTACGCCGCCCACGAAAAAAGAAATAAAGCAAACAATCCCCAAAGAATCAATGATCAAATCATCAATTTCTTTAAAAATCAACTGTCGCATAGCGGACCATTTTGTAGGATTGCGGAAGACTTCCTTCAACATCAAGAAATATTTCCCTATTTGCGATAAATACCGTACGAGCATCATGGGCTTAAAATAATGTCAAAAATAGTGATAATTAATTTGAAAATGTGTCAATTTTAAAATTTGAAAATGGCCTAATACTGCAACGCTGAATTTTCAAATTCTCAAATCTTCAAATTAATTTCTCTTTCATCTTTTTCCAGCGGTACTTGCGGATAAAACAAGCTTGTTCTTCCGTAACTAACAATGGTTTTTTAGCCGATTTTGCTTTCCAAAACCCTTTGATGTAATCTGCAAAAAGTAGCGGTTTACCTTTGCGCATCGCCAATTTTAAAGAGGCAATAGCCGTGATAAAAAAGCCGTATCCCAAAGTGTAGAAAGCTTCACCTTGTTTGTAACGAGCCGTTTTGTTGTAATTGGCACCGGTTGGTTTGAGGTGTTTGACTTTTAAAGAGGCATCGGTTACTACTTTCCAATCGTAAAATTTACACAGCAACTCGTCGACGGTATCCCAACCCATGGCCGGTTTTAATCCACCTATTTGCTGGAAAGTTGCTTTTCGGTAGGCTTTAAAAGCGCCGCGGATGTGGTCTTTATCGGTTAAGTTTTCCAAGAGCCATTCGCCGTTTTTTTCAATATAAGCAAAACCGCCAACCATACCAATGCGGTCGTCCGATTGAAAATGCTTAATAATGGTTTCAAAATAATTCGGAGGAAAAATCAAATCGGCATCGGCTTTGACCATAATATCGTAGTGATTGTCCAAAGTAGCCAATCCTTTTTGAAAGGCCTGAATTACTTTACTACCCGGCAAATGAATTGCGTCGGAAGTAGCATTGATCAATGAAATCCAAGGGTGTTTTTCGGCGAACGCCAAAACAATATTAGCCGTCTTGTCGGTAGAATTGTCATTCACAATAACGGCCTTAGATGGTAAAACCGTTTGGTCTGCCAAAGATTGTAACGTCAGTGCCATAAAGGCTTCTTCGTTATGCGCCGGAATAACAATATAGTAGTTCATTATTTTACTTTTTCAGCATACACCAAGTAGTAGCGAGGCGTAATCCAGCGCAACAAAGGGCGTAGTCCTAGCTTTTTTACCGGATGCGTAAATTTTAGGCGGTCTACAATTTTGTATCCTGCTTTTTCCAACAACCAATCGAGTTGCCAGTCTTCAAATTCGTGGTAATGTCTGTCCCACATATCGGTTTTGCTTCTGTACGCCGGCGAAAACCACAAACGCAACGGAATAGAAATTAAGACTTTGTCTGCTTTTACGTTTTGTAAAACGGTATACGGGTTAAGCAAATGCTCGAAGATTTCGAAAGCAGTAAAAACACTGTAGTTTTCTGTTTGTAAGGCAGTTTGATCGTTGTCTACATCTTCGCCTTTAGTATTGATAACGGTATAACCATTGTCCACCATAATTTTAGAAAATGGATTCGGTACACCTAAATCTAATATGGTTTCAGTAGTTGAAACGTGTTTTTTTAAAAATTGTAAAGTAAGGTTAAAGCGTTTGCTTGGATAGGTCTTCTCGTACATTGATAGAAGTTATTTATGTCGAGCAAAATTAGCTATAAACTACAAACCATAAACTATAAACTGTAAAAAATTACATTTTATACACAATGGCATTCACGTTCATTCCGGCGCCGACTGAAGCAAACAAAATCACATCACCTTTGGCAAGAGAATGTCCTTCTAAGGAACCTCTAACCAATAAATCGTATAGCGTAGGGACCGTAGCCACACTTGAATTGCCTAATTTGTGAATGCTCATCGGCATAATGTCTTCAGGGGCTTTTTGGCCATACAATTTGTAGAAGCGTTGGATGATGGCTTCATCCATTTTTTCATTAGCTTGGTGGATGAGTACTTTTTTGATGTTGCTAATGTCGATGCCACTGGCGTCAACACATTCTTTCATCGCTTTGGGAACCTGACTTAAAGCAAATTCGTAAATTTTTCGCCCGTGCATTTTGATGTAACGCACATCGGGATCGTGCTCTTTGTTGAAAGAGTTACCAAAGAACAAATAATACGCTTCATCATAAGTGAAAGTAGCAGAGGCGTGTGCTAAAATACCGCCTTCTTCTTCTGTAGCTTCTATAATGGTAGCGCCGGCGCCATCAGAGTAAATCATACTGTCTCGGTCGTGTATGTCTACAACGCGAGATAAGGTTTCTGCTCCAATCACTAAACATTTTTTGGCCATACCTGCTTTGATGAAAGCTTGTGCCTGAATGACACCTTCTATCCAGCCCGGACAACCAAAAAGCATGTCATAGGCCACACATTTAGGGTTTTTGATACGCAAATCGAATTTAACTCGGGTGGCTAAACTCGGTAATATATCAGTTTGAATAGCGCCTTTTTTAACGTTCCCGAAATTGTGGGCAAAGATGATATAATCCAGAGTTTCCGGATCAATTCCGGCGTTTTCAATGGCTTTTTTGGCTGCTATCGTAGCTATGTCGGAGGTTAGTAAATTATCAGTGACATAACGTCGTTCTTCGATGCCTGTGATGTCGTAAAATTTTTCGGTGATCACTTCGTTGGGTAAAGGGAAAGGCGAACCGTCATCGTTTAAAAAAACATGCTTGGTAAAATCGGAGTTTGTCACAACTTCGGTGGGAATGTAACATCCCGAACCGGTTATTTTTATGTTCATAGGTTTATGATTTCATCACTAAATTATTAATTTAATGATTAGTTCTGTCGGGAAGCTTAGTTTTTTGTGAAGAATTATGAATTGTTTAGCAAAACTTCTTTAAAATTGACAATGTTATAATTTATTACCTTCTTGTTGGGCAATTTTGATTTGTATAATTGTGCCGATACTTAAGGCTTGGGTTTTGATTTGCTCTGCTTTTTGACCTTTGAAGTTTTCATCCACAGCCGCATAAAAATGATGGAGCCAAATCTTAAATAATTCCGGTGATAAGTAAGACTTGGCATTGACATCCAAATGAATTTGCGTTAAGTTGTTGGTGTAACCTCCGGTGCCTAAAATGGCTTGTGACCAAAAGGTAACCAATATGGGTAAATGTTCTTCGAGTTTTATTTTGACTACATCAGTAAAGATGTAACTGATGGCTTCATCTGCTAATAGTTTTTTGTAAAACTCATCAACAAGTAAATACAAATCGTCTTGGTTTTGAATGTCATTCATTGTTTTTTATTTAATACAAAAGTAAAACTTATCAAGGGTTTCGCAATAAAACAAAAGGCTCCAAAGAATAAACTTGGAACCTTCTGTATTGTTACTTCAAATTTTGTACTTCGTACTTCTAACTTCGTACTTCTAACTTCGTACTTTAATTACATATATGCTTCAATTGGCGCACAAGAACAAACCAAGTTTCTGTCTCCGTAAGCATCATCTACACGACGAACACTTGGCCAGAATTTATTTTCGTGGATGTACTCCAATGGATAAGCGGCTTGCTCACGAGTGTATGGATAGCTCCAAGTATCTGCAGTAAGCATCGCCAAAGTATGTGGTGCATTTTTCAATACATTGTTGTGGTCATCGGCTGAAGCAACTTCGATTTCCTTACGAATAGCAATCATGGCATCGCAAAAACGATCCAATTCTGCTAAGTCCTCTGACTCGGTTGGCTCGATCATTAAAGTGCCTGCTACCGGAAAAGAAACTGTTGGTGCGTGGAAACCGTAATCCATCAAACGTTTGGCAATGTCGGTTACTTCGATACCGTTTTGTTTGAAAGCACGACAATCTAAAATCATTTCGTGAGCCGCACGTCCCATTTCTCCGGAGTATAAAACCGGATAATGAGCCTCCAAACGGGCTTTCATATAGTTGGCGTTTAAAATGGCGTGTTCCGTCGATTTTTTCAAACCTTCAGCGCCTAACATGGTGATGTATCCATAAGAAATCAAGCACACCAAAGCAGAACCGTATGGAGCTGATGAGATGGCAGTAATAGCATGTTCACCGCCTACTTTTACAATAGGATTGGTTGGTAAGAAAGGAACCAATTTTTCGTTAACGCAAATCGGGCCAACACCAGGTCCGCCACCGCCGTGAGGAATAGCAAACGTTTTGTGCAAGTTTAAGTGACAAACATCGGCACCAATAGTAGCCGGATTGGTCAAGCCTACTTGAGCGTTCATGTTAGCGCCATCCATATAAACCAAGCCACCATTATCGTGAATGATTTTAGTGATTTCGCAAATGGCACTTTCAAATACGCCGTGGGTTGACGGGTAAGTTACCATTAAGGCCGACAAATTATCTTTGTGCTCAATGGCTTTAGCTCTCAAATCTTCCACATCGATATTACCGTTTTCCATGGTTTTGGTTACGATAATTTGCATACCGGCCATAGCCGCTGAAGCAGGATTGGTACCGTGTGCCGAAGACGGGATCAAACACACATTTCTGTGTGAATCACCGCGTGACAAATGGTATGCACGAATCGCCATCAAACCGGCGTATTCGCCTTGCGCGCCAGAGTTAGGCTGCAATGTAGTTCCGGCAAAGCCAGTTACTACGTTTAGTTGCTGCTCTAGTTTTTTAAGCATGCTAAGGTAGCCTTCTGTTTGATCTGCCGGGGCAAATGGGTGGATGCTGTTCCAGTTTGGCATCGACAAAGGCAACATTTCAGCCGCCGCATTGAGTTTCATCGTACAAGAACCCAAAGAAATCATGGAGTGGTTTAACGACAAATCTTTGCGCTCTAATTTTTTGATATAACGCATCAACTGTGATTCAGAATGATGGTTGTTGAATACGTCATGTTGTAAAAACGTTGAAGTTCTTTCAAGCGAAGCAGGGAAATTATTTTGGGAACTTAAACCTGAAACGGTAAAAGCTTCTTTGCCGGTGGCTTCTGCAAAAATGGCTATGATTTGATTCAAATCGCTTAACGAAGTCGTTTCGTTTAAGGAAATCGAAATCGTTTGGTTGTCGATGTAAAAGAAATTAACCTCTTGATTTTCGGCTATGGCTTTTACTTTAACCGCGTCTGCTTTTACTGAAATCGTATCAAAGAAAGCGGTATTGGTTTGGTAAACGCCTAATTTATTCAAAGCATCGGCCAAAGTTACTGCAGAGGCATGTACTTTGTTAGCGATGTATTTTAATCCTTTCGGTCCGTGAAAAACGGCATACATTCCGGCCATTACCGCCAATAAAACTTGTGCAGTACAGATGTTAGAAGTCGCTTTTTCGCGTTTTATATGTTGCTCACGAGTACCCAATGCCATACGTAAAGCGCGTTTTCCGTTGGCGTCGATAGAAACACCGATGATACGGCCCGGCATAGAGCGTTTGTATTCTTCTTTAGTCGCAAAGTAAGCGGCGTGTGGGCCACCAAATCCCATTGGGATTCCGAAACGTTGCGTAGTTCCAACTACAACTGAAGCGCCCATTTCTCCCGGAGGAGTTAATTTGGCCAGAGATAAAATATCGGCAGCAACTGCTACTTTAATTTCACTTTCATTAGCTTTCGCAATAAACGCCGCATAATCATTAACCTGTCCGAACTTGCCCGGATATTGTAAAATGGCTCCGAAGAAATCGGATGAAAAATCAAAGGTTTCGTGGTTGCCAACTACCAATTCCACACCGATAGGCGTAGAACGCGTTTGCAACACCGATAAGGTTTGCGGTAAAATTTCTTCGGAAACGAAAAATTTGCAAGTATTGTTTTTCTTTTGGTCACGAGTACGAACATCGTAAAGTAAAGCCATGGCTTCGGCGGCAGCGGTTCCTTCATCTAATAGGGAAGCGTTGGCGATTTCCATTCCGGTCAATTCCATTACCATGGTTTGGAAATTCAAAATTGCTTCTAATCTGCCTTGTGCAATTTCGGCTTGATACGGCGTATAAGCGGTATACCAACCCGGATTTTCAAAAATATTTCTTTGGATTACAGCCGGCACTATAGTCGGATGGTATCCTAAACCAATATAGGATTTGAATAATTTATTTTTTTGACCCAATTCCTGAATGTGTGACAAGTACTCATATTCGGTCATGGGCGCCTCTAAGTTCAAGTCGTTTTTCAATCGAATATCATTTGGAATGGTTTCGTAGATTAACTGATCAAGATTTTCGACTCCGATAGTTTTGAACATGTGGTTCAGGTCGCTTTCACGCGGACCGATGTGGCGTAATGCAAATGCGTCTGTTCTCATTAAATTGTAAGGTTCTAAATGTAATTAGTTGTGTATGTCGGTTGCAAAACACTTCGGTTTTTTAACGCCAACAAAAGTAATTATTAATGTTCTAATTTTGCGCTAAACAAAGTCTAATATTTTGAGAATTTTTTAACCAAAACGGCTTCTTATTAACACTTTGCCTACTTTTATAAAATGAGATTTTTAAAACCGCTCCTCGACTTTTACATCAACAGTAGTATCCATGTTGGATTGGCGTTATTTAGTTTGACTTATGTGACGACATTTTCTAACGACTTGTGTCGGCACATTACCTATCCGTGTTGTGTTTTGTTCGGAACAATTTTAGGTTATAATTTTTTGAAGTATTTCGAATTGTTTCGCAAAGGGAATTTTCACAAGCCCAAGTATTATGCAATTGTCATTGTTAGTTTGTTGGCAATTCCGGGTTATTTGTTCTTTTACCTCAGAATGATAAATGAAATTAAAATCCAACTAATTATTGCCGGATTTATGGTGATGTTATATCCATTCTTGAGGAAATACGGAATTCTTAAAATGTTTTGGGTAAGTTTTGTGATTGCTTATTTAACTGCTTTCTTATTTATTAACGAATTGCCGGGTTTTGAAGGAAGCATTGTTCTTGAGTTTTTAAGAAGATTTGTTTTTGTGAGTGCTTTGATGATTCCGTTTGAAATTTATGACAGCCAACATGACGATAAAATATTAAATACTTTACCTCAAAAGTTGGGTGTCGCTAATGCCAAAAAAGTGGGATATTTATTGGTGATGTTGTTCCTTTTTTTAGAGGTTGTCAATTTCAATGGCATTATCAAGGTTCAATATTTTGTCATTGCTATTGTCATTGCCATCTTAGTTGCGATGGCTATTCGTTTTTCGACTACAGAAAGAAATCGCTATTACACTTCTTTTTGGGTAGAAAGCATTCCGATTTT
Source organism: Bacteroidota bacterium (assembly GCA_041158485.1). Classification (GTDB taxonomy): domain Bacteria; phylum Bacteroidota; class Bacteroidia; order Flavobacteriales; family Flavobacteriaceae; genus Flavobacterium. The sequence continues at coordinate 8,170 of JBEBBH010000305.1, forward strand.
GTGGTGGATTTTACTGGTTTTATTCCAATAAAAAAGCCGAAGATTGACTTCGGCTTTTTAGTTTGCATTAGGCTTTGAAAACCAAGCGTTCTTCTGTTTGTGCTTCTCTGGCTTTTCGTTTGCCTCTAAAGAAAAAGTAGAGGTTTAAAAAAAGCATCAAACCCAAATAAATGGTGAATCCGCCAATTTTATAACTGAGTTCTTCAATCAACCGCTGGTAACTGTCTTCGTATAGATTCATCTCTAAAATCATCAAAGCAAAGCCAAGATTGAGCAGGTAAAACCCCGTTTCAAAAAGTTTGTTGGTAGCATTGGCAATTTCTTCTCTTCCTCTAAAAATATCTAGCATATATATTTTACTGTTTTTGAACAACGTTTTAGAAACATAGTAAGTTAAAAACAAAGCCACAGGTAAATAGATGGCGTAACCGATTATGATTTTTGTAGTTTCCATAATAATAAGTATTTAAATTAATTTTTGAATGTATTTGGTAAGAACGTAAATGTTGCCGTAGTGCATCAAAGCTATAGTTCCGATGATGATAGCCGATTTGAAAGCGATGACTTCAATGAGTTGGTTGATTGTGACAATCTTTTCCCAAGAAATTAAGGTCATGGCGCAGTACCCAATGTTTAATAAATAATACCCTAACAGCAGTAATTGATTGATTTTATGGCATAAATCCATATGGTCGGGAATGAGTTGCGCTACATATACATTCCCGTTTTGGTAGCAAATTCGGCCTACTTTGATAATAATTACTATCGTTATTAATAAGTAAATGGCGTAGCCAATGATGTTGAGGTTCATGACTTTGTTTTTTTATAGATTATAAAAGTTAAATAGAAAGCTAATAATGGAGGGATAAAAAACAGAATCAAGGTTAAAGTATCATTGTATTCTATATAATCATTAAGAAACCAAAGCGTAAAAAATGTTGCTACACTACCAATATAAAATTGGAGTTTTCTATCGTTTGGGTTATTAAATAACATATATAATCCTAAAATAACTTGAATGAATCCGGTAGCCATAGTGGAAAGAAGTGAATAGAATAAAGCACTTTCTTTAAAAATAGGATAGCTAATTAATATGATGAAGGGAAGTCCAATAGCAAAGGTGTTTAAGTGTTTAATGGTTCTCATTTTGTTTATTGTTTTAAACTTTCAGAAAAAAATGAAAGTTTTAATTAAAAAAAAGGGTTTGTTTAATTCGTTTTCTATAATTCTTTTAGTCTCATAGAATGATCTATTTCATAAATTTCATTAAAATCTGCGCCAGCCAATTGTCTTTGTACTCAGTCATTTTGTCTAAAACGTTATCAGCTTTCAGTACAAAGTCATATAGCTTAGTGGTTTGCTCTACAAAGTGCTTTTCTTCGGTCGTACCATCTGCTTCAATAGAAGACACTTCTTTCAATACTTTTAAAGCCGGTTTGATTTCGCGTTTGCTGCGCTCTTTGGAAATTTTCACAGCCAATTCGTCTAAGTCTTTTTCGGCGGTAAAGTATTCTCTACGTTCGCCGGTTTTGTATTCTTTGTATACAATGCCCCAATCCATCAAAGCTCTTAAGTTCATGCTGGCATTACCGCGTGAAATTTGCAACTCTTCCATGATGTCTTCCATAGAAACCGGTTCGTGCGACACCATCAACAAAGCGTGAATTTGTG
>JBEBBH010000306.1:0-7857 GCA_041158485.1 Bacteroidota bacterium
TCGTATACGAATTGAAGCGCGATGCAGTGCCGAATGTAGTGTTGAATACACTATACAAATACACCCAATTGCAGTCGTCTTTCAGTGTCAACAACATTGCCTTGGTGGCCGGAAGACCGCAAATGTTGAATTTGAAAGATTTGATTCATTATTTCGTTGAACACCGTCACGATGTAGTGGTCAGAAGAACCCAATTTGAATTGCGCAAAGCAGAAGAAAGAGCGCATATCTTAGAAGGTTTAATCATCGCTTCGGACAACATCGACGAGGTAATTGCCTTGATTCGTTCTTCCAAAGACGGAGACGAAGCGCGTGGTAAATTGATTGAGCGTTTCAGCTTGACCGATATCCAAGCTCGTGCGATTGTTGAAATGCGTTTGCGTCAGTTGACCGGTTTAGAACAAGACAAGTTAAGAGCGGAATACGAAGAAATCATGAAGTTAATTCAACACTTGAAAGACTTATTGGCAAGTAAAGAATTAAGAATGCAATTGATTAAAGACGAATTAATTGAAATCAGAGATAAATATGGTGATGCGCGTCGTTCGGCTATTGAATATAGTGGAGGAGACGTTAGTATCGAAGATTTGATTGCCGATGAGAATGTAGTAATTACCATTTCTCACGCCGGTTATATCAAACGTACTAACTTATCGGAATACAAAACCCAAAACCGCGGTGGTGTCGGACAAAAAAGTGCCGGAACTCGCGATCAGGATTTCTTAGAGCATTTGTTCGTAGCAACCAACCACCAATATTTGTTGTTCTTTACCCAAAAAGGAAAATGTTTCTGGATGCGCGTTTACGAAATTCCGGAAGGCAGTAAAACCAGCAAAGGTCGCGCCATTCAAAACTTAATCAATATCGAACAAGACGATAAAGTAAAAGCGTTTATCTGTACACAAGATTTGAAAGACGAAGAGTACATCAACAGCCATTATGTAATTATGGCGACCAAACAAGGTCAGGTGAAAAAAACACCATTGGAGCAATATTCTCGTCCGCGTCAAAACGGTATCAACGCCATTACCATCAGAGAGGATGATGAATTGTTAGAAGCTAAATTAACCAATGGAGACAGTCAGGTTTTAGTGGCTGTGAAATCCGGTAAGTTGGTTCGTTTCGAAGAAGAAAAAACGCGTCCGATGGGAAGAACAGCTTCCGGTGTACGTGGTATTACCTTAGCCGATGACAAAGACGAAGTTATTGGTATGGTTTCTGTCAACAAAGAAGATATCAACGAAACCCAATTGTTAGTAGTAACTGAAAATGGTTATGGCAAACGTACCAAATTGGTGGATGATGACGGAGAAGATGTGTACCGAATCACCAATCGTGGTGGAAAAGGCGTGAAAACCTTGAACATCACCGAAAAAACCGGAGCACTTATTTCCATCAACGCGGTGACCGATGCTGATGATTTGATGATTATCAACAAATCTGGTTTAACCATCCGTATGGAGGTTTCCGATTTAAGAGTAATGGGAAGAGCTACGCAGGGTGTTCGTCTGATCAATATCAAAGGCAACGATTCTATCGCAGCTGTAACTAAAGTAATGAAAGAAGAAGAATCTGAAGAAGATACTGATGCTGACATCAATGAGGTGAATGAAGGCGAAACTTCAACAGAAACTCCTGCTTCTGAAGAATAAATTTAAAATAATACCACATGAAAATTAAACACCTTGTATTGGCTTCGGTCATGATAGTTTCCTTTTCAACTTTCGCTCAAAAAGACGAGTTAAAAAGCTTGAAAAAGATTTATGAAAAACAAACTTTTACTGATAAAGATATTGTTGAGTATAAAGCTTCACTAGTTAAAGCTGAGCCATTAATGTCTGCTGCAAATGAATCAGATAAAGTATATTTTGATTACTACAAAGCGGTAGCTCCCTTTTTAGAAATGAAATTAGCGTACACTAAACCGGAAAATGCCGGTAACGCCAAATTATCAAATAACTTTTTTACTCCTGAGAAAATTGCGGAATTGGCCAAAAACTTGAATGCTGTTAAAGAGTATGAAAAGAAATCCGGGAAAGCTTTGTTGACCAAATCTATTGATGATGGTGTAGCGCAAGCCAAGCCTTTCATTGTTAACTATGCTGTAGGTTTAGGAGAAGAGAAAAAGTATAAAGAAGCCGGAAATGTATTGTATTCTGCTTATCAAATGGATAAAAACGATCCGGATAAGTTGTTTTATGCGGCTAGTTTTGCGGTAAATGCTCGTGATTACGACAGTGCTTTGGTGTATTACTACGAATTGAAGCAAATTAATTATACCGGAGAATCTACTGTTTTTTGGGCTTACAATAAGGCTTCTAAACAAGAAGAAATCTTTAACTCTAAGAATGAAAGAGAAATTTTCATTAAATCGGGAACGCATGAAAAGCCAAGAGATGAAAAAACAGCTTCTAAAAGAGGTGAAATTTACAAAAACATCGCTTTGATTTTGGTTGAAAAAGGTAAAGTTGAGGAAGCCAAAGCCGCTGTTACTGAAGCCAGAAACGCTAATCCTGAAGACAGCTCGTTAATTTTAACTGAGGCTGATTTGTACTTAAAAGTGAATGATTTTGAAACCTACACTAAGTTGGTCAATCAAGCTTTAGCCAATGATCCGAATAACGTTGATTTAGTGTATAATCTGGGTGTGATTTCAGGTAATGCTAATAAAATTGCGGATGCTGAGAAGTATTACAGAAAAGCTTTGGAAATCAACCCTAATTATTTCAATGCGAATTTAAACTTAGCGGAATTGTTGTTAAGAGCTGATGAGAAGTTTGTTAACGAAATGAACAAATTGGGAACTTCTGAAAAAGACAACAAACGCTATGAGGTGTTAAAAGCAGAGCGTGAGAAAAATTTCAAAGCGGTTTTACCGTATTTAGAAAAAGCTTACGAGTTGCAACCGGATAATGATGCGGCTAAGAAAACATTGATGAGTGTGTACAATGCACTTGAAATGACTGACAAGTACAAAGCTTTAAAAGCAAAACAATAGGTACTTTTTACCCATAAAAAAAACCATCCGATTGGATGGTTTTTTTTATTGGTTAAAATCAAATCCGAATTATAAAACAAGGTTGGATTACTTGAAAAGATTCCGTTATTGTACTACAATTTTTTTGGATTCGTTAAATGAACCGGACTTGATGTCAAGAACATAAATACCTTTATTTAGTTGTTCAACATCAATTTTTTGACCGCTTTGAATAGTGCCTTTTTGAATGGATTTCCCTAGTAAATCAAATAATTCGTATTCAGAGCTGATGCCATCAAAGTTGACTGTGAATGAATCTTGGGCAGGGTTTGGATGAACTGAAATAGCATTTAATTGAAATTCATTCTCGCCTAATGTTGTATAACGCAACTGAGCATAAGCATAATTGTCTGCTTCAATTTCAATCAGTACATTTTGAGGCAAAGCTTGATTTATCAACTGATTGGTTAAAGTGTTGTACAAATACAAACGTTGTTCATTTTGTAAATTGATCCCAATGAACACCAATGTTTCGGTTTTCTGATCATAAGTTCTGTTAAATAATTGTAGACCCGAAATTTCTGCAATATTTTGAAGGTTTGTTATCAAACCGGTTTGTGTGTTCAATTCACCAACATTCATTGTTGATGTACCGGTGTCAGAATTGTATTGAGGATAGATAAGATGAATTTTATTTTGTTCGTTACTGTATTCAAGCCCAATATTTCCTATAATGTTTTCACCAACTAAAGGCACTACTGTAAAAGTAAATCCATCATTGTTAATGGATGATTTTACCAATTTTTTTCCTTCATCATCTTGTATGATAAAATAATAAACACCGGCATCAGAATCATAACAACTTGAATCAGGAAAGAAAATAGTATTTTCATTAAAAGTATAATTCCCTAAGTTAGTTGAAACCTGAGTAATAGGATTGTACCTGTTCAGGTAGATGTTGTTATTAAAATCGCCATCGTAAGAATACAATAATCCGGTTTGCATATCTACCTCGGCTGAACCATTATATACGCTGGTTACATCGGTTAGTAAAAACGAGTTATTTTGTGTTTGGTACTTTAGTAGCTTACTCACGTACTCCTCATTTTCAGAAATTAAGACCCTGGAGTAGTATACACCAATATTAGAATTGTAAACCGATGAGCCAACTAAAACGCCAATATAGTCTACGGGATTTGTTTCGAGGTAATTTGTTTCACCAGCGTTCCATTTGACCAAATTGTCAATGGTTTGTCCATTTGAAGTAAAACCAATTAATTTGATATCATCTTGTGCGTTAATTTGTATGGAGAACAAAGATACTAGCCCAATAAAAATAAGTTTTGCAATTTTCTTTTTCATAATAAATTGATTTTTATTGATATACAAAACTAAAGTATTGTTCAATAACAACCTTAAAATGATAAACGAAATTCAATTTTTTATTATCTTTTTAATAATTGTTGTACTTATAATATCTCTTTCGCCCAATTTTATTAGTATTGTTGTACAGATTTACCAATATACGTTAAACAAAAAAAATCCGCTTAGTTTTCACTGAGCGGATTGTATGTCAAATGGCGTTTTATTAACTAAAGATGAATCACTTCTCCGTAAGCATCGGCTACAGCTTCCATCACCGCTTCACTCATTGTTGGATGCGGGTGTACTGCTTTCAAGATTTCATGACCTGTAGTTTCTAATTTACGCGCTACAACCGCTTCTGCAATCATATCGGTTACACCGGCGCCAATCATATGACAACCTAACCACTCACCGTATTTAGCATCGAAAATAACTTTTACAAAACCATCCGGAGTTCCGGCTGCTTTGGCTTTTCCTGAAGCAGTGAACGGGAACTTACCGATTTTTAATTCATATCCTTTTTCTTTAGCGGCTTTCTCAGTCAAACCTACCGAAGCAATTTCAGGCGTTGCATAAGTACAACCCGGAATGTTACCGTAATCTAAAGCCTCAACGTGTAAACCGGCAATTTTTTCTACACACAAAATACCTTCAGCAGAAGCTACGTGTGCTAAAGCTTGTCCCGGAGTTACATCGCCAATAGCATAATAACCGGCTACATTGGTTTGGTAAAACTCGTTCACCAAGATTTTATCTCTGTCGGTTTTAATACCGGTTTCTTCCAATCCGATGTTTTCGATGTTGGTTTTGATACCAACCGCCGATAACAAGATGTCAGCTTCCAAAACTTCTTCGCCTTTGGCAGTTTTAACAAAAGCTTTTACACCATTTCCGGTGGTGTCGATTTTTTCCACAGAAGAATTGGTCATCACATTGATGCCGGATTTTTTCAACGAACGCTCAAATTGTTTTGAGATATCTTCGTCTTCTACCGGAACTACATTCGGCATAAACTCAACGATAGTAACTTCTGTTCCCATCGAATTGTAAAAATGCGCGAATTCCACTCCAATCGCACCGGAACCAACTACAATCATCTTTTTCGGTTGACTCGGTAAAGTCATCGCCTGACGGTAACCAATTACTTTTACGCCGTCTTGCGGTAAATTTGGTAATTCTCTCGAACGCGCACCGGTAGCAATAATAATATGATCGGCACTGTATTCGGTTACTTTACCATCGGCTGCCGTAACCGCTACTTTTTTGCCCGGTTTTACTTTACCGAAACCATCAATAACGTCAATTTTATTTTTCTTCATTAAGAATTGAACACCTTTGCTCATACCATCGGCTACACTGCGGGAACGAGCAATCACGGCATTGAAATCTTTATCAAATTCCTTTACGGTCAAACCGTAATCTGAAGCATGTTTTAGATAGTCAAAAACCTGAGCCGATTTCAACAACGCTTTGGTTGGAATACAACCCCAATTCAAACAAATGCCACCTAGGTTTTCTTTTTCAATTACGGCTACTTTAAAACCCAATTGCGAAGCACGAATGGCCGTAACATAACCGCCAGGACCACTTCCTAAAACAATAATATCGTATTTCATTTTGTTAGTGTTAATTTATTATTTGTACAAAATGCAGTCGCTATCGCTCGTGTCATTTTTTGTGTGTTTATTTGTTATATGTATAAAATGCAGTCGCTATAGCTCGTGTCATTTTGTTAGTGTTAATTTATTATTTGTACAAAATGCAGTCGGAAAATCCTCGTGCCATTTTTAAAAAGATTATTTTAAATTGGTTAAATGCCGTCGCTTTCGTGGGTGACATTTTGATTTATTTTGAGATTGCGAATTTAAGGATTTATTTTGAAAACTTAGCCTTCTACAGCAAACTGTGAATCGTATAAATTTTTGTAATAGCCTTGTTCACGTTTAAGCAGTTCTTGGTGCGTGCCTTCTTCTACAATTTGTCCTTTGTCCATTACAATGATTTTATTGGCATTAACAATAGTAGCCAAACGGTGTGCAATAATAATAGATGTTCTGTCTTTTGTGATTTTTTCGGTGGCTTTCTGAATCAACTCCTCGCTGTAAGTATCGATAGATGAAGTCGCTTCATCCAGAATCAAAATACTCGGATTGTTCACATAAGCCCGAAGGAAAGCAATCAATTGTCGCTGACCCGAAGACAACATTACACCGCGTTCTTTCACATCGTAATCGTAACCGCCGGGCAAGGTTTTGATGAATTTATGAACGCCGATTTTCTTGGCGGCTTCAATGACAGCTTCCCGACTGATATTCGGATTGTTGAGCGTGATGTTATTGTGAATGGTATCGGCAAACAAAAAGACATCTTGCAGTACAATGGCAATTTGTTGACGCAGGCTTTCCAATTGAAATTCGTTGATGTTTTGCTCGTCGATGTAAATGGCGCCCGAGTTGATTTCGTAAAAGCGATTCAATAGGTTAATAATCGTTGATTTTCCGGCACCCGTTGCACCTACAATAGCGATGGTTTCACCTTCGTTAACTGTAAGATTGATGCCTTTCAACACATCTTCTTTATCGTTATAACTGAAAACCACATTTTCAAAACGAATATTGCCTTTCAGATGTGAGGCGATAACTGTACCGTCTTTTTGAACATCTTTATCCGAGTCTAAAATATCGAACACCCGATTGGCGGCTATCATACCCATTTGCATCTCGTTGAATTTATCGGCAATTTGACGCAAAGGATTGAACAACATGCCGATAAACATCGTATACGAAAACAAATCGCCGAAAGTGGTAAATTTATCGCCGTCCAAAATATGAAAACCACCGTATAAAATGACAGCTCCTAAGGTTAACGACGAGATGATATCCGCAATAGGGAAGAAGATAGAGTTGTATAAGATGGTTTTAATCCAAGCTTTGTTGTGTTTCTGATTGATGTCTTTGAACTTCTCGTATTCGATGGATTCTCGGTTAAAAAGCTGTACAATCTTCATTCCGGTAACACGCTCTTGCACAAAAGTATTCATATTGGCCACCTGATTGCGCACTTCTTCAAAAGCCACTTGCATTTTTCGTTGGAAGATACGCGTGATATACACCAGAATCGGCATCGCCAAAATCACAATCCAAGTCAAACGCCAGTTCATGTAAAACATAAAAAACAACACCACTACCATTTTCAGCATATCACTGATAATCATGAACAACCCTTGGCTGAAAATACGAGCAATTTGTTCGATATCGGATACTGAACGCGTCACCAATTGTCCCACCGGAGCGTGGTCGAAATATTTCATTCGGAAACTCAAAATGTGTCGGAACAATTTAATTCTGATGTCTTTGATGATGTCTTGTCCAAGCCAATTCGCCCAATACACAAAGTAAAATTGGGACAAGGTTTCAAAAAGCAATACAGCGCCCATCATGGTGATGTAAAACAACAAACCGTGTTCGTCTTTAGGAGCTACATATTCATCAACGGTTTGCTTGAGTAAATACGGG
>JBEBBH010000307.1:0-10483 GCA_041158485.1 Bacteroidota bacterium
AGTTCGTAATAAGGCGCCTAAATTTCCGGGTTTTTCAATGGCTTCGGCAACCAATAACAAAGGGTTTTCGGGTAATGATAGGGTGGCTAAATCGTGATTTTTCATTTTTGCTACCGCAATAATACCTTCAGTAGTATCGCGATAGGCTAATTTTTGGTAGACTTCTTTCGAAATTTCGATCAGTTCCACCGAATAAGGAATGCGTTCTCTAATTTCAGTTTCGGAGACTAATTCGGGTAAAAAAAGGATGGTTTCGAAAGTGTAATTCCCTTTAATGGCCAGCTCCATTTCGCGCAAACCTTCAATCAGGAAAGTACCGGATTGCTTTCGGGCTTTGGCTTTTTCCTGCAAAAGCACCAAAGATTTGATAAACGGATTTTGAGCGCTGCTGATTTGTTTCATGCCGTAAAAGTACTCACTTTTTATAAAATGCCGCGCGCCTTAATTTCAAGGTATTTGTTGATGGTGTCCAACGTAAGATTTTCCGGTTGGGTTAACACCGAATGGATGCCGTATTTTTTGAGTTCGGTGACGATGAGTTTTTTTTCGAAGATGAATTTTTCGGCGATGACTTTATCGTATACATCCTGAATGGTATCGGCTTTTTTGTTGGTGATTTGATACAATTCGGTGTTTTGGAAAAAGACAACGACCAATAAATGATTTTTGGCAATTCCTTTTAAATAAGGCATTTGACGGTGCAAACCATCCATCGTTTCGAAGTTGGTGTACAAGATAATCAAACTGCGTTGGTTGATGTTTTTCTTGATGTCGGCGTACAAACGCGAGTAATCACTTTCGAAATAATCGGTTTTGACGTTGTATAAATTTTCGAGGATTTTTTGCATTTGCGAGGTTCGCTTTTCGGCTACTACGCGGTTTTCGACTTTTTTAGAGAATGAAAACATTCCGGCTTTGTCCTGTTTTTTTAAGATGACATTCGACAATACCAAAGTCGCGTTAATGGCATAATCCAACAAACTCATTCCGTTAAAAGGCATTTTCATTACACGACCTTTGTCTATAGCCATATAAATGTTTTGCGATTTTTCGTCTTGGTATTGGTTGACCATCAAGCTGTTTTTCTTAGCTGTGGCTTTCCAGTTTAAGGTGCGAATATCATCGCCGGGAACGTATTCTTTAATTTGCTCAAACTCCATCGTATGTCCGATGCGGCGTATTTTTTTAACACCGTATTGGAATAAATTGTTGGAGAAGGCAATCAAATCATATTTGCGCAATTGGATGTACGACGGGTAAGTCGGCACCATTTTGTCTTTGTCGAAACGGTATCGTTTGGAAACCAATTGCAAAGGCGAAGTCACATATACGTTTAAGTTGCCGAAATGGTATTCGCCTCTTTCGGTTGGTCGTAAATAGTATTGCACTTCGTCTTGTGCCGCGTTTTTAATCTTTCGTTTGATTTCAAAATTTCTGACTTGAAACTGGAACGGAATCTCGTCGATAATTTTGGTATGAATGGCAAAAGTGTAGAAGTTTTTTACCGTTACGACAATCGGATTCTCATCGCCATTGGAGAGTTTCTCGGGTGTGGTTCGATGCGCTTCGATGCCATTTTTGTTGCTGAAAAGAATCAAAATATCGATTACCAAAAACACCAATAAAACGAACAGTAAATACCAAGTGGCGTTGTACAAAGACGGAAAAACAAAGGCCATACCAAACAGCGCTACTATGCCGATAAGCAAGTAGAAAAAGAAATTGTTGAGGTATAGCTGTTTGAAAAAGTGCATCATAATGTTCCGTTTTGTCGGTAGCCGATTTATCTCGGGATTTCGATACTTTCGATAATTTGTTTGATGATTTCTACACTAGTTAAGCCTTCCATTTCGCGTTCAGGTGTTACAATTACACGGTGTTGCAATACAGGAATCGCTGCATCTTTAATGTCTTCCGGTGTTACAAAATCTCGCCCACGAATAGCAGCATAACCTTTGGCCGCATTTAAAATAGCGATAGAAGCTCTTGGTGAAGCACCTAAATACAAGAATGCATTTTCACGGGTGTTGACTACCAATTTAGCGATGTATTCCAACAGATTTGGTTCGACTAAAATTTGTTTTACCAATTGTTGGTAATTGATAATGTCAGACGCTGTCAATACGGTTTGGATGTCTTCCAGCTTTCCTTTGTTTTGCAACGTATGTTCGCGGTTGATGATGTCGATTTCCTCGTTTAGTTTTGGATAATCAATATTGATTTTGAACAAGAAACGGTCGAGTTGCGCTTCCGGCAAACGATACGTTCCTTCTTGCTCGATTGGATTTTGAGTTGCCAATACGATAAAAGGTTGCTCTAAAGTATAGCAATGACCGTCAATGGTAATTTGACGTTCTTCCATAACTTCAAACAAAGCCGCTTGGGTTTTGGCCGGCGCACGGTTGATTTCGTCTATCAGTATCAAATTTGAAAATACCGGCCCTTTTTTGAACTCGAATTCCGATTTTTTCAAGTCGAATACCGAAGTTCCCAAGATGTCCGACGGCATTAAATCGGGTGTAAACTGAATACGGCTGAAGTCGATGGAAAGGGTTTTGGCGATGATTTTCGCTGTCAAGGTTTTGGCCACACCCGGAACGCCTTCAATTAATACGTGACCGTTCGCCAAAATGGATACCAACAATTGGTCGATCATTTTGTGTTGGCCTACAATAACCGTTTCCATTTCGGCTTTGATTTTATCAATGCTGGCGCGTAGCGGTTCCAAATTCAATCGGGACTCGAAATTTACATTTTCCTGAGCTTCGAAGTTTTCTGTATTTTCCATTAGCTGATGATTTTTTCTATTGCTTTATTGATTTCTATTAAATCAGTTTCGATACTTTGATGATAGCTTTTCCTTTGATAATTAATCAAATATACTAAGTGTTCAATGTCTTTAATGTCTTTGCCGGTTTTGGCATGCAGTTTCTTGATGAAGTTTTCGTCTAAAACGGCAGTATCTATCAGGTATTCGTTGCGAACACGTTCCAAGAAATAAATGATTTTTTTATCGATAAGGTTTTGGTGATTGCCTTCCTGATAGTACAAATTCCCGATGGTTTTGGTAAAATCGACCGTAGTATTCGGTAATGGTTTGATAATCGGAATTACGCGTTGACGTCTTTTGGCGTTGAAAATCATGAAGATTACCATGCCAATCAAGAACAAATACCAAGCCCATTTCAGCGCCGGTTGACTGGTGATATAACGCAGTGTTGAACCCGATTCGACTACGCCTTCTTGTTGATTAACCAACCAATAGACCTTGCCTTTCGGTAAGTATGACAGGACTTTTTCGGTGTATTGGTAATGGTTGTCTTTTAACAATTGATAATTGGTAAAGGCGTTCGGTTGCAAGTGAATATAGAAGTTCCCTTTTTTATAAGGTACTTTGATAAAATTCACGTGTTTGTTGTCTTTTCCGCTTTGATAACCTAAAATAGTGGTTGTCAAAGTATCGATGCTGGAAAAATAAGCATTGTTTCCGCCTTTGGACAAATCGTATTTTTGAGTGCCTAAACTCGGATTGGCCAGCCAACAATCGATTTGTGATTTGAATTCGAAATCGGCGTCTAGTTTGATATTCAGCGAATCGGTGAAAATTTCAGGCAGATTTTGTGTGCTGATGAAAGCCGTATTGCCATGACTCACAAAGTAAAACATCTCTTTCGTCGATTCGTCATCAATGATATACGTATCGCAAATACTGAGCATCGTTCCTTTGACTTTATAACTGTCGACGTCCTGACTGTAATCGTAGTTTTCGTCTAAAAACTCGTAGGCTGATTTTCTGATTTTTTCAATGTTGCGCTTCGGCAAAATGGTTTTGCTTTCTTGGTCGAAAACGTACAATCCGAACGGAATCTTATCTCTCAAAACATAGCTCGGCGACCAATCGACCGGTTTAGGACGAACGGCATCTACATAAATCACGCCCGCAACCAGGATGACCAATAAGAAGATGTATATTTTTAAAGTTCTGTTCATTATCGCATTGATTGTAACGTTTTTTCAAAAGCCTTTTGGGCTTGATTGAAAGTTGTGTCATTCATTTCAAACTCACCATACCAGATGTAATTGTACAAATAGGAAAGGTATTGGAAGTTATCTTTCAACTCTTTCGATTGAATTTCGTATAAGTAATCTGTGTTGGTTTTGTCCACGTGCCACTCAATAATATTGCGCTCGGATAATTTTTTTAGTGTCCACAAATAATAGTAGCGAATGGCCAAACGGTGGTTGTTTTCTTTTAAGGTTTGCTTGAGCAATTTTTCGAAATCAACGTGTACCAAATTCTTCTCGATGTCGTCGTCGTGGATGATTTTTTTGGTAGTAGATTTTCCGAAAACCCATTGTCCTTCTTTATTTAAAATGACTTTAACAATGAGATAAACAACATAAATAACTATCAGTCCGGCGAGCACTTTGAGCGTAATCTCCACATAATTAGAAGATACTTTGGCATCCGAAATCCCGAATATCTTTTTGAACCAATACGCTAACCATTCTTTGAATCGGTCCCACAGACTTTTATCAGAGAGTTTTACCTCGTATTGAAATTCATTGTCCTTGTATTTCGATTTGAAATTCGGAGCCAAGCCGGCGCTTTTTTCCATTGGCGTTTGGTCGACTTTACACTTTTTTTCGAGTAAAGCCAACGAGTCCTTTTCGGCCACAGTTAAAGTTTCTTGCGACCAATTGGAAATGCTGAAAAGCAGCCAAAAAAGAAGAAGGAATTTATTCACTACCAATCAAATCAATTGAAAAATCTGCACTTTTGTTTTCGTCGAATTCTTGGCGACTATAATAAACCAATCCTTGGTTAACCAGTAATAAATTGTTCAGTATGTAGCTCATCAACAAAGAAAATACCATCACCATTGTCATCATAATGCTAACCGTAGACGTGGCATCTGTACCTCTGCTGCCTTCTTCGATACCGGTAAAAACAGTAACCAATCCCAGCATATACGGAATCATGGTAAACACAGTCATGGCCACTTGAATGATAATGTAGATGATCATAGATGATCCAACTATAGGGAAATATTGCTTGGTTAAGTGTTTGAAACCGCTGCCGTAACTTTGAAAAACACCTTTATCGGTGTTAAGGTATTCAAAGAAACTAAGGGTAATCCAACTGAAAGCGGTAGGAATCGCAAAAAGTAAAAGCGGAATCCCGATGAGGATAAAGCAAAGCAGCAACAGCAACGCAAAAACCACCATCAAAACAGGAGTAATCAAGAAGACAGTCACTAAAAAGAACACGGCAATTTGCCCGAATTTAGCCTTGAATCGGTTTAAAATTTCTTTCGTTCCAAAGGTATTTCCATTTTTTTCTCGGTATAAATCCATGTAAATGACCGGCACCGCATAATTCAGCATGCTCAGAAAAATCATAAACAATAAAAGACCAATAGCGATTAGAATAACTAAGCCGATATTGTTATTGAGGTAATTTTCAAGGTAGTCAAAGTTGTTTCCGCTCGGATCAATTTTCAGGAAAAAGTCGAAATAGACTTGGAATAAAAAGTATGAAGCAGCCACTAAAATCAACAATAAAGCACCGTTGATAGTGAAATAATTTTTGAGGTAATGTTTTCCGGTCAATTTGAAAAACACAAAAGTGTCGCTTACGTAGTCGCCGAAATTTCTTCTTTTAAAAAGGGTAAACATAGTTAAGCTTTTAGTTTTTTATGGACAATAAATGGGAAAATCAAAAAGTAAAATGAAATCAAAGAAAGTGTCCCTAAAATGATAAACACATTCAGCCAATTAGGCATTTGTAACGCATAACGGGTGACAAAACCTTCCAATATTCCGGCCGCTATGGTGAACGGAATCGTGCTCAAGAAGATTTTTAAACTGTCTTTGAAACCAATTTTAAACGAATTCAATCGGGAAAAAGTTCTCGGAAATAGGATAGAAGCGCCGAGTATGAATCCGCAGGCTGATTCGATCACAATGGCAAAAATCTCCATAGAACCATGTATCCAAATGCCTCTGACACTCTCCCAAAAAACACCATGTTGGTAAAAGAAATACTGAAAAGTACCCAACATCATGCAATTTTGGAACAAGACTAAGAAAGTACCTATTCCTCCGAAAATACCGTAAATAAAACATTTTACGCCAACAAATAAGTTGTTTAGGGTGATGGCGATAAATCCGCCCCAATTGCTCCCCGACTTATACACAGCCACCGGATCGCCTTTTTCAATGTTCTCTAAAGTCATATTGACATAAGCATCGCCCATAATGAGACGCGCCAAACCATCGTCGTATTTGGCCGAAAGTACGCCCATGCCAACAGTAAGGAAAAACAAGATAAAGGCATACAGCAAGTACCTGCGGTATTGGTAAACCAGCAACGGCACTTCTACCGAGAAAAAATAAACCAATCTATTTTGCTCTTCGCGCTTGGTTTTATAAATTTTCTGATAAATTTGTGAAGCCAAATAATTCAGATAAACAACAGTTTTGCTCTTAGGATAATAGGTTTGCGCATACGACAAATCGTTGACCAAATGGATGTATAAACTAGCCATTTCATCAGGATTTTTTTTAGTTTTACCAAAAATAGCGAGCTCAAAGTCGAGCCACTTTTGTTTGTTTTGTTTTATAAATGCTACTTCCCTCATGGAAGGCTAAAATAAGAATTATGTCACAACTATCTATCAATACTACTCAAAATGTTGTTATAAATTTTACAGCGGCTTCCGTTGGGGAACGAATTGGTGCGTATATGCTTGATTTACTGGTAAAAGCGGCTTATTTTATTATCGTTTATTATGTCTTTTTTAGTTTTTTTGAGATTGACAGATGGCTAAATCAATTGGATAATTGGTCGCAAGCCGCTATGTATATGCTGTTTTTTTTACCCATTGCTTTTTATTCTTTAGTGCAAGAAGCGTTGTTGGAAGGCCAAACTTTGGGCAAAAAGTTAGTGAAGATTAAGGTGGTTAAAATTGATGGATACCAAGCCG
Organism: Bacteroidota bacterium; assembly: GCA_041158485.1. Taxonomy (GTDB): domain Bacteria; phylum Bacteroidota; class Bacteroidia; order Flavobacteriales; family Flavobacteriaceae; genus Flavobacterium. The sequence goes on from JBEBBH010000307.1 coordinate 6,990, forward strand.
GTTTCGGGGATTATTTGATTCGTTGGTTATTTCGCGTTATTGATATTTCTTTAGGAAGCGGTATCATCGGTTTGATTACGATGGTAGTGAATAGCAAAACCCAAAGATTAGGCGATATTTCAGCCGGAACCGCAGTGATTACTCTTAAAAATAAAGTGACAATCAGCAGTACTATTTTGGAAGAAATCGGGCAGGAATACCAACCTCGTTATCCTTTGGTTATCAAGCTGTCTGATAACGATGCCCGCATTATTAAAGAAACTTTTCAAAACGCGATGAAGTCGGCCGATTTTGTCGTGATGAATAAACTCACCGCCAAGATTGAACAAGTTACCGGTATTAAAAATGATTTAGGCAGTACTCAAGAGTTTGTGCAAACCATTTTAAAAGACTACAATTACTACACCCAAAACATGTAGTTAACGAACCAAAAAAACATAGCCGCTGAGCGGTTTCGGATAGTCGGGATCGTTTAAAAACAAGAGGTAAAAATAAGTTCCGTCGGGCACTTTATCAGATGAAATGCCGTTTTGGGCTGTTCCGCTCCATTTTTCGGTATTGGGATTGCCGGTCCAAATTAGTTTTCCCCAACGATTGTAAATCTCAATCCGGTAATTCAGGAAAATATTGTCCAAACCGTCAATGGTAAAAACGTCGTTGTAGCCGTCAATGTTTGCCGAAATGTAATTGTAAACGGTTGGCGGACAGTTGCGGGTTGTCAGCAAAAAAGAGGTAATGCTGTAGCAATTTTCATTGTTAATCCGAACAAAAATTTCTTTCGGAGTTGCATTAGCCAAATAATTCGTAGTGTTGAGTATCGGATTGACTGCGTTCTCAGCATCTTCTGAATTTTCATAAAAAGCAACCGTGTCATCCGAATTGACTTTAACCAAACCTTCATAAGCCGCAAAGTTAAAAGTGCCTTGGGTAAAGCCTTCATTACAAGCTGTTAAAGCCGGCAAAAGATTGAACGGTGGCGAGCTGATAAAAGACACATTTTCATTGAAATCATTATTGTTTTCCAACAGTTCAATCACTGTTCCGGTGCCGTCTCCTTTGTCATCTACTACGATGGTTAAGTCGAAATCACTCGGAATGTTTTCAGGGATAACCACCGTAATTTGTCCGTTCAATGAACCGTTTATCGGAATGGAAACGCCTGTCTCAAAAGTAATAATCCCTTCGTTATTCGCATACAGAGTTACCGGTGTGTCCATGGGCAAAGGCCCGGTACAATCTAAATTTGAAATCGTATAATCGATGGTGATGGTTCTCGAATTACATTGTTTTTGTACTTCATTGATAGCGATAGTGCCGTCGGGAACCTGACTGTTAAATTTGGTTACAACGGTGTTGATCATGACAAAATCCTGCGAAGAAGAAAGCGTAATTTCGGCTTTGTTATCGCCAATTTGTATGTTGTTCTGAATGTTGTAGATGTCCAAATCCATATTGTATAACGTGGTACTTCCGGTAATCGAGTTGGTGCTGTTAAAGACATTGTTGGACGGATTTTGCGCATTGAACAGCAAATCGCCGTTGATTCGGAATTCCTCTGTGGCCAAAATCGAATCGCCTTCCCAAGCCAAAAAGCCGACTTTAGAATTCTGATTGTCGATCACGTTGAGATCGTTTAGCGTGATGGTTAAATCATCCGGTACGCCTTCCAATCCGTCATAAATATTAATTTGGTTCAGTGGCAAATCGGGGCGACTGTACACCAGCAATATCGCCCAGCCGGCAAAGTTAGTTCGGCGTTGCAAATGCAGCGGAACGAAGGGCGTAACATCCAAATCCGACAAAGTGTAACTTCCGTTTCCGGTGGTTTGTACAAAATTCGTAATGTCTTTAAAAGCGCTGAAATAGGTGTACACCACACCATCAAAATCTCGAACATAGCTAAAAGTCCTGTCCGGTGTCATGTTTATGGTGTTGAGCTTAACCGAAAAGTCGCCATCGCCGCAACCTGCCCAGTACAAATAAGCTTTTAAAACAGTCGCATCAGCATTTAAATTTAAATCGGCTGCAGAGGAAGTTATGGTTACCGGTTGGTTGATGGAATTGTTTTCGGCGGTATTCATGGTATTGCCGATAAAGGTAAAATCGTAATTCCCGTTGAACTGCTGGTATAAGGAAATATCTTGTCCTTTCACCTCGAAGAAGTGAAAAAAAAGCACAATAAAACAACCCAATTTATATTTCCAATTCAAGGTAAAACGCTATTTATCAGCTAAAAATAAGTAATTATTTTGGAAAACGTATTTTTTAGTGTGAATGCCATTCAAAAATAAATGTTTAATTTTCCGAAGTTTTAGAGAAAACCGTGAAAAAATATACTGTTAAACGCTACTGTTCGGACGATTTTGCGCTTTGGAATGATTTTATCAGCCAAGCGACCAATGCCACTTTTTTGTTTGACAGGAATTTTATGGAATACCACGCCGACCGATTTCAGGATTTTTCATTGTTGGTTTTTGAAGACGACATTTTGCAAGCGGTTGTTCCGGCTAATTGTAAAGACAACCAAATTTTTTCCCATCAAGGGTTAACGTATGGTGGCTTTGTGTTTCGGAATGAATTTCCGCTCGGTCAAATCGAAGCGGTATTGTCGGAAACTTTTAATTTTCTTCAATCTCAAGGTTTTGTACAGTTGGTCATTAAAGCCATGTTGCCGTTTTATACGCCTGATTTTTTGAGCGAAATGCAGCAAGTTCTAAGTAATAAACAAGCTGCAATTATCGGGCAAAAGATGAATTTGGCCATCGATTTCCAGTCGGATTATACCATTTCGAGAAGCAAATTAAAACACTATCGCCGATTGCAATCGGAAGGTTTGGTGGTGAAAAAAGAAGCCGATTGTACTGTTTTTTGGCAGGAAGTATTGGAACCTTTATTACAGGAGAAATACCAAACAAAACCTTTACATTCTTTAACCGAAATCAATTCGTTGCAATCGAAATTCCCCAACCATATTGAACAATATAATGTTTACCGTGACGGAGAAATATTAGCGGGAATTACACTTTTTAAAACTGCTACTGTGATTAAATCGCAATACGGCGCTACGACCGAAAACGGGAAAAAATTCCGAGCTTTGGATTATCTTTTCCTGTATTTGATTGATTATTTCAAAGCCGAATATCATTATTTCGACATGGGAACGGTAGACGACAACAGTGAACTGGGCTACAACGAAGGTTTGTTGAACCAAAAAAAAGAGTTGGGTTGTAGTGTCTATTCCCAAAATATATTCCAAATTGCACTATGATTAAATTCCTCGACTTACATAAAGTAAATCTGCCTTACCAAGCGGCTTTTCAACAGAAAATGCAGCAGCTATTGGATAAAGGTTGGTTTGTTTTAGGCGATGAAGTACAGGCGTTTGAACAACAATTTGCCCGGTATACCCAATCGAAATATTGCATAGGCGTAGGCAACGGATTAGATGCGATGGTGCTCATTTTTAAAGCGTATGTCGAATTGGGTTTGTTGCA
>JBEBBH010000308.1:0-7643 GCA_041158485.1 Bacteroidota bacterium
CCGTTTTATCTTGCCAATTGTAGGTCGCCCCGACTTTAAACAAATTATCGCCTAAAGGCAAAATAAAAATGCTGGTGTTGATGATGACATCCAGATTTAAATCGGGTGCTTTGATAATGAATAATTCTCCTTTGGTGCCATCCAGTGGTAAGTTTTTGAAGTACGGATTAGCGTGCATACCGAAGCCTTCTGCGAAGACAATATGTTTGGCTTGAAGATGCTCATAGCTTATTATCTCATCGGCGATTTGAAGCTTCTCATAACGGAAAGCATCCGATACTAAAATATCTTGTGCTTTTAAGTAGGCTTGGTAAGCATTTAAAAAGACATCCGTATCTAAATAACCGGTATGCAAAACTTCTCCGTAACCGAACGGAGAATCGATGGCCATGTATTTTTTATGGACTATGGTTGTGGAAAGGAAAGGAGATAAAGAGGGTTTATCGGAAGCGGCAAACCAATTGTTTTGTTCTTCGATGGAGAAGAACTTGCGATAAATAGGCATTTTAAAATCGACTTGCACCTGTAGTTTAGCCTCTATTTGAGCGTAAAACTGATTGGCTAAAGCCAATTGCCGTTCTGCATCCCAAACTTGGCTAAAAAGCTTTAAAATGACCGGATTGTACAAACCTCCGGCCACTCGGGAAGAATTTTGCGACTGGTTTTCAAAAACCACAAAAGACTTTTGGTTTTGCAATAGGGTTTCAGAGAAAGCTATACCGGCCAAACCGGAACCAACTATAATATAATCAAGCATAATTTTGAGCTAAAAAAAACTCTCACCAAAATGATGAGAGTTTTGTATAGTGTATGAAATAATCTTAGTAATTCCACATGTCAGATTCGAAACTACGAATCTTTTCTTTGACACGCTCTGATTCCAACAATTGCATTTGGGCGTTGTCTTTCATGTATTGCTGAATTTCTCTGTCGCCGTATACGTTTTCTTCTTTGTAAATCACTCCGTTAAATCTTCGTGAATTCAACAAATGGTCAAAAGTAATTGGCATAGCCGAGTTTTTATCATTGAAAGCTTTGGCTTCATGCAAAATGTCTCTAACTGCAGGGAAATACACCCAGAACAAGTCGATTACATCGGCATTTTCATTACCGGCATCTCTTGCCTCAGGAGTTACTGGACAGATTGCTAATAATCTGTATTTCAATTCCCCTTGACGTTTGTCAAAATACCAATATCCTTTAATTTTCCATCCGGCTATGTAGCTGGCGTCCAATTCTTTTTATTAATAAATTGTGGGTCTAAGACTTTATTACCTGATTTATAATCATCATAAAAATTGTTTATCTCATCTTTACCGGCATCTGTGGTATCAATATAGGTAAATGAAGTTTCCATGTCCTTGAATGTCTTCTTGGTATTGAAATAATCATCTACATATACTTCCGTTATTTTACCATTTTTGATGTTTTTTACTAAAACGTCAAATAATGATCTTCTCTCTTTACCAACAAAAGCAGTATCAATTGGATAATACAAAGGAAAATTAATTCTTTCATCAACATCTATAATCTCCCAGATAGTTTTACCCATCAATACGTCTCTGTCATGCACATAACCGTAAGGAAGCGGTTTGTCATTATCAGAAATCAATTGGGCCGGAGTTTTCTTTCCAATCTCATCAGGAGTTTTAGCATTCAATAAATTAGATTGTGCCGTAGTGATTGTACTCCAAGCTAGAGCTAAAACAATCGATAAAAGACTTTTAATTTTCATAATAATAATCTTGTTTATTAAGTAGATTTAATCAACTTAAAGGGCTTATTGTATTTCGTAGATTACAGGTGAAGCATCTTTAGGGATAATACCTGAAGCACCTACGATTTTAGTTTTAATATCAAAAATTGAAATTTGATCTCCTTTAGTAGCTCTAGCCAAAGCAGCTCTACATTTTTGATCTACTTTGTTACCGCTCACAATAATAGCAGGCTGACCTGGAACTTTAAAGCTGAAACGAGTAACCTCATATTTCAAATCGTAAACGAAATCTTGTAAATCAGCACTAATAGTAGAAACTTCTAAACGAGATTTAGCACCTTTTTGAACACCTACAACACCACCGATGGCTCCGGCAGGCGCAGGAATATTTTTGATACGAAATACTTTTTTATCAGTAACTGTTTTACCATCAGTCATTTTTCCACTTACTGAAACTGTAACTTCAGTACCGGATTGAGGTGTTAAAACATACTTGCCATTACCACCGGCTTTAGTTAAACCAGGCGCAGAAGCATTTACAAAGTTATCACCAATACCGGCAAATGAGATAGTCATTGGGTTAGGTAAACCTCTATATACTACGTTCATTTTATCAGCAGAAATGTTAGCTGAGTTAGGACGAGGTACCACTACATATTTTCCTTGGAATTTCAATGGAATTGTTTTTCCTTCCTCCAAGAATGTAAATTGACCGTTAATACTTTGCTCACCAACAGCACCGGCAGTTAAGGAGATAACCGCTTGACCGTTTACCAATTTACCAGGACCTGAGAAAGAGGTTGGTTTAGTATTTTCGTCGTAACGACCTAATACTACTTTACCGGTTACTTGTTCACCTTGGAAATATACATTTTTATCTAAAGCCACGATAGCTTGATAGTTGCTGTATGAAGCAGCTTGAACGGCAGCTTTACCTAAAGCAGCACTGATTACATCAGATTCAGCTTTTTTAGCGTCGTTTTGCCAAGCCGATAATTTTGCTAATGATGCAATAGCCGGGAAGCCTTTAAAATGATAATCAAGGTATTCAATTTTAACGCCTTCTTTATCTTTTACTTCAGTTAAGTCGAATTTTTTAGTCACCTCATTCAAGATGGCTGCGTATTTCTTTTCATTACCTAAAGCAGCAGTCATATCAGCTTTATAAGATTCGATTGCAGCAATAACTTCTTTACCTCTTGCAGTATAGCCGTCTCCTGTAAACCAGCTGTGATCTAAATTATCAGCTTTATCCATAGCTTCGTATGGTAATTTACCGGTTTCATCCACTTCTACACCTTTCAAAACTTCTTCTTTCAAAGTTCCTACAAAGTCATAGAATTTTTTGGTAGCAGCTTCTACTTTGTGCGCAGTTACAGCAGCTACAGCACATTGACCTTTTGCCTCTGAAGCTTTAGCATCTAAGGCTTGTAACATTTGCTCATTTGTAGCTTTAGAAGAACTGTTAGCAGCTTCAAATTTTTCATTCATCAAACCAAAAGCCGAAAGTACTTCTTTTGACATATTCATTGCCAACATCGCGATGAAAACCAAGTACATTAGGTTAATCATCTTCTGTCTAGGGGTTAGTTTTCCTCCTGCCATTTTTTCTAATTAGTTTATTGTTTTGTTAATAAAATATAGTTCAAAAACTAATTATCCTTTGTTACTCATTGCAGACAACATACCACCGTAAACATTGTTCAATGTTTGCAAGTTAGATGTCAAAGATTGCATTTGGTCTTTTAATTTTAAATTGTTTTCAGCAACTTCATTGTTAATTTGAGCATTTCTCTCAGCACTTTGTAATTGTACTTGGTACAAACCATTCAAAGTTTCTAATTGAGTAGCAGCTTTTGTCATCTCTTCAGCATATTTTTTTGTAGAAGCTACAGAGTCAACAGTTGGAGAAATTGCTTTAGCAGCTCCTTCAAAGTTTTTGATGCTGTTTCCTAAGCTTTCCATCAACTGACCGTCGATTTTAGCTTCTTTCAACATATTGTCTAACTTTTGAGACAATAAACCTTGAGCGTCTTTAGCTTCTTCATTCTTTTTATCTTTAGGTCTTGCTTCTCCACCCGCTAATTCCGGATATACTAAAGACCAATCAATTTCTTTTGCCGGTGTTTCGAAAGCTGATAAAGCAAAAATTGCTGCTTCCGTTAATAGTCCTATAGTTAACATCACTGTACCTGTTAAAGGTCCAAGTTCAAAGTGAGCAATTTTAAATAAAGCTCCCACGATTACTACAGCTGCGCCCATACCATAGGCAAAATTCATAACTTTAGGTGATAATAATCCCATAATAAAAAATTTTTTTAGTTAGTTAAGTTAAATATAATTAAGTTGGTTTTGAAATTACTTTCTTGGTGCCTTACCATTTTTAGTTACTTGAGTTCCCATGTAATCTTGTACAGTTCTGAACCCAATATAACTTCTAGCAGTATCAGCATATTCAAAATCTCTGGTTCCTACTTGTAAAAAGTAAGCAACATCTTTCCATGATCCTCCGCGAACTACTTTTCTCATATTTTTTGAGTCGCCCACTGTTGGATTCATTGTGGATACATATTCGTAAGCCGCTGCATCATAAGAAGAATCTGTCCATTCCGCAACATTACCCGACATATTGTAAAGATTATATCCGTTTGGCTCGTAAGATTTAGCCTCTACTGTATACAAAGCTTGATCCGCTGCGTAGTCTCCACGATTAGGTTTGAAGTTAGCCAAGAAACAACCTCTGTCATTTTTAGCATAAGGACCACCCCAAGGGTAAGTTCCTGACTCCAGACCTCCTCTGGCGGCATATTCCCACTCAGCTTCAGTCGGCAATCTAAAAGTATTGATTAAATCTGGTCTGTTCTTTTTCTTTTTAGATTTGATGTATGAATTTTTGTTTAAAGTTCTCCAAGCACAAAAAGCTTTAGCTTGTTTCCAAGAAACTCCAACTACAGGATAGTCTCCGTATGCTTGGTGCCAGAAATAATCATTGTGCATTGGCTCGTTGTATGAGTAAGCAAAATCTTTAATCCAAACAGTTGTGTCAGGATAAACTTCTTGTTGCTCAGTTCTGATAAAAGAACTTCTTTTACCTACTTTAGCCTTAGCTGCAGCTTGAATATCCATCCAAGAATAACGGAATTTCAATTTTCTTACATCGATAGTTCTAAGTCCATTGAACGATTCTGCTAATGGTAAATACATACTATCCATCACTTCAGAATAATATTCATCCGGATATTTGCTGGTATCTTTAATTAATTTTACTTTTCTGTTTAGTCTTCTTCCTGCATATGGATCATCATCAGTCCCAACACTGTAATAATTCTCATACATGTATTTATCATAAGGAGTCATCTTAGCTGGATCAGTATCATTGAAAGCAAAGTCACCAATACTTCCGGCATTTTTCCCACCTTTACCGCCTTTACCTCCTGAACCGGCTGTTTGACCAACCTCGTCAGCCAAGATAGCTAAGCGAACTCTAATTGTAGAATCTTTTACCCATTCCACAAACTGTCGGTATTCACTGTTGGTTATCTCTGTTTCGTCCATATAAAACGATCTCACCGTAACAGTTTTAGTTGGCGCATCCTGTATATTGGCCAAATCATCATCTGATTTACCCATGATGTAAGCACCACCAGGAATCAAGGCCATACCAAACGGCTTCTCAGGATGCCATTTTTTACCTTTAACTCCTACTAATTCACCTTTGTCGCTTGATCGTCCACAGCCCGTTAACAAAGCTAAAACTGATGCGAATGCAATGACTTTCTTCATATAAATTGGGGTTATTTGAATATTTTATTTTTAAGGGCGTAAACCTATTTATTATTTTTCAAAAAAGCAATTAAATAATATTAAATTTTACCCTATCTAATTTCCAATTACACTTTAACAATCCAAAAATAGAATATTAAAAGGGAATAAAAAAACATTTTATCGACAAAATGCACATTTTTATAGATAAAATACATATTTACGTATTTTTTGAAATCTTTGTCTTACAAGAAATATTATTATTAACTTCTTTTAATCTTTACAAACAATTTTTTCTTTGTGCTTTCCACCATCTTTCTGGTATCTCATGATTGCAGGCAGAAAGATATTCCTCGTGGGAACACGGTAATAACGTGTTTTTTTTGAGTTTATTGTGTTGCCCGGAAAAAAAATTAATTTCAATCCACCATCGGTCAGTTTTGTTACTCTTATAAAATACCAACTCTTCATTTTCCAAAGGCACTATATACTTTAAGTAATTGTCTTTTGTCCCAAATGGATACTCGTTAGAACGGAAGTTTATCCCTTCTATAAAATACCAAATTACCTGTGCAATCAAAACAGCTTCTTCTTTAGTATTGTTATGATTGAAAATACCAAAAGAACTTACCTTATCACTAATTCCGGCATAACGTGTCAAACTGCAAATCTCTTTCCCATTGAAACCATTCGGAATAAAATTAATTAAATTACCTGAATCTGAGGATTTTACAGCTGTTAAATCAACACAAACAATGTCCGCATCTCTGAAAACCGGCTCAGAAAGCGCTATATTATTAGAAATTTCTCCTAAGCGATACGCATCGAAATACAATTTCTCAACCAAATCAATTTCTTCTTGCGAATTAAAATACGTTTGATAACCGATATTACAGTAATTAAATAGGTTATTCGGCTCATCTAATACTATTTTTGACAAATAAGAATCAGAAGTAATACCATCTTCTTGTTTGCCGAAATCGAATTTGCTATCAATAGCGACTAAGTTAACCATCTGCTCCAAGCTATCGTAAGCCCTGTACAATGGATAAGTCAAATCTTGTGAGCCACCTATTATAATAGGTATAACGCCTTTTCTAATTAATTTGGCTGCCACTTTTTGCAAAGCAAAATAGGTGTCTTCTAAAGAATTCCCCGGGTAGATGTCGCCCAAATCAGCGATAGCACTTTGCCAATTTCCGGGAAACAAACTGTACAATTCTTTTCGGACAGCATTCAAATTCACTGCTTCGAAAGCCTTTGGATTACCACGGCTTTCCAAAACACCAATAATAGCAACCTTAATCTGATCTAAATCGGGAAACTCTTTATCGGTATGAAAAGCGACTTTACTACCAAGATGCTGTGAAGACAGTCCGTTTATATATTGTATGATAACATTGTCAACCGGTGAAAGAAAATCAAATTCCATGGATTACTTTTTTTTAGCGGTAGTTTTTTTGGCAGTTGCTTTTTTGGCAGCGGTCTTTTTCTCCGGCGTTTTCTTGGCTATCATTTCTTGCACCTGCTCCAAAGTCAATTTTGAAGCATCAATATCTTTATTCAATTCGATTTTGATTTTACCCTTGGTAATTACCGATTTTCCCCAACGGGCTTTTTCAACCAAAATACCTTCTTCTTTCCAATGATGAATAACTTTATCAATATCTTTCTGCAATTTCTCATCGATTAAAGTTTCTATATCGGATTGCGACAAGTTATTGAAGTCGTATTTTTTATTGACATTGATAAACATCCCGTTCCATTTTAAGAAAGGGCCAAAACGCCCCACTCCTTTTTGGACATCCATATTTTGGTAAGTTCCGATTGGCGCATCGGCTTTTGTCTTTTCATTAATCAATTCCTGAGCTCTTTCCATGGTTACATCCAAAGGATCTTCACCTTTTGGAAGAGAAATGAATTGTTTACCGAAACGCACATACGGTCCGAAACGACCATTGCTCACTTCTACTTCTTCTCCATTATAAGTTCCGAGGTTTTTCGGCAACAAAAACAAATTCAGAGCTTCTTCCAAAGTAATATTACCGATGTTTTGATCCTGACGCAAACTCGCAAATTGTTTGTTGTCGTCTTCGGCATCGCCAATTTGAGCCATCGGTCCGAATTTACCCAAACGCACCGATACCGGTTTACCCGTTTTTGG
>JBEBBH010000309.1:0-13343 GCA_041158485.1 Bacteroidota bacterium
GCCAATCGGAAAACTGAAAGGCATCAACTTGGCGATTGAAGATATGAGTCCGCGCGACTTAAGAGCTTACGACATTTACGAAGCGGAAAAAGTCACCTTAGAATTTGAAGGCAACATCAAAGTAACCGGAGAAATCATTACCGGTTCCCGAAATTTGCAAGGAGAAATCATCATTATCAGTTTTAAAAACTGTACGGTAACCCATAATGAAACCGTATTGTTTTTACCGGAATGGGGTATTTACGATATGGCGGTGGGTAAAAAAGTAATTGCTGCTTTTTCAGGTCCGGCTGATGTGAATAGTTTTGACATGATTAACCACGTACCATCTTCGCAAACTATCAAAGCTAAAAAATCGGCAGAGCGCGAAGAACTGGAAGGTTTATACCTCAATGTACGAAACATACGTGAAGGCAAACCGGCTGTCATTTCATTAGAAAAAACTTTTGAAATAGTAAAAGACAAACATCCGAAAGACTGGCTATTATCAGTAGAAATTGCCGAATTGTGCGACAAAACGAATAATACAGCTTTATTACACGATGTTTTAGTCCATTTGGAAAAAGTGAAGCAAAGTCGCCCCGAGATAGCTCATTTAATTTCAGGCGGACTGGGATTATTTCTTGAAAAAGTAAGCTTACAACACTAATGTAACCTTTGTTACTGCCAACTAAAGTCGACTAAAATATCTTTGCTGAAAAAATTTGAATTATGGGACTATTAGACATGTTAGGTTTAGGCGGCAAATCAGAAAGCATCAATGATTTTGTGAATAAAGGCGCTGTGATTATTGATGTAAGAACCATTGGCGAATTCGGCGAAGGACACATCAAAGGATCAAAGAATATACCTTTAGATACAATAAGCAATAATGTAAACGACATCAAAAAGCTGGACAAACCGGTCATAGTGTGCTGTCGCTCCGGAATGCGAAGTGCGCAAGCCGCATCCATCTTGAAATCGGCGGGAATTGAAGTAATCAACGGCGGCGGATGGCAGAGTTTGGATAGTAAATTATAAAAAAAAGGCTCCTATTATGGAGCCTTTTTTATTATTGTACAACTACCTTTCTAGTAATACTGTTGTTGTTTTCAAAAGTGATTTTTACCAAGTAAACTCCGGACGGATTCTGGGTTAAATCGAGTTGTAATTCATTTTCAACTGCTGTTTGAGTGTAAATACTCTTGCCGAAAATATCATAAACTTCAACCTCACGAATAGCTGTGTTTTCGGTTTTTAAAGACACTATACCTTGAGTTGGATTCGGATAAAGCGCAAATTGGGTTGCCTCTAATTCTTCTATTCCCAATCCGGAACACTGAAAAATGGCAAGCGGCGTTTCTCGGCTTAAATAAGTACCATCTCCCAACATCCCATCAGAATTGTTTCCGCAGGCATAAATCGTCCCGTTAGCCACTTGGAAAAAAGAAAAACTACCACCGGCTATTACTTGCTGAACGGCAGACCCAACAGTCAATTGTTGTGGTGAAGTTCTGTTGGTTATCGTTGCATCTCCCAATTGATATGAAGTATTCAATCCCCAAACCCATACTGTACCATCGGTTTTTAATCCTAAATTATGATTATTGGCTTGGACTTGCAACCAATTGGTATCGGTACCAATTTGAATTGGTGCTGTTTTATTAACCGTTGTATAATCGCCCAGTTGCCCTTGGGCATTATAACCCCATACCCACAAGGTTCCGTTGGTTTTAACCGCTGCTCCATGTTGTTCTCCTGCGGTAGCAAAAGCCCAATCCGTACCGGTTCCCACTTGTGTTGGAACATTGACAAACATGGTTGCTCCTAATCCCAGCTGTCCATTGAGTCCAACTCCCCAAGTCCAAAGTGTTCCGTTAGAACGCCTTCCCACATTGTGTGAACTTCCTACGGAAATGGTAACCCAATCATTGGCTTGACCTATCCTAACCGGAGTTAGTCTATTGGTATAAGTCCCATCTCCTAATTGTCCTGAGAGATTCCCTCCCCAAGCCCAGAGAGAACCATCGGTCTTGATTCCCATGGTACAATTGAGATTTGAGGAAATATACTGCCAATTGGTATCCGTTCCGATTTGAACTGGTGTATTTCGGTTTGTTGTAGTGCCATCACCTAATTTCCCGTAAGTATTTTGTCCCCAAGCCCAAAGAGAGCCGTCGGTTTTAATGGCAAAAACACTGTACCAGCCGGCAAAAACATTAGCCCAATTGGTAGCTGTCCCAACCTGAACCGGTGCTCCGGCATCACTGGTTACGGGACCAATTCCGAGTTGCCCATATTGATGATCTCCCCAAGTCCATAGTGTTCCATCGGTTTTAATGGCTACAGTAAATTGATTGCCTGCAGCTATTTTTTGCCAACATTGGGCATTAACACTTAAAGCTAGCAAACAGAAAGTAATAAGTAATTTTAATCTCATCTTGATTTGTTTTTAGTCAAACAAACTTATGCTGAGATTGGCGTAAAAAAAATACGACATCTGTCGTATTCTGGCTTATATCAGATTATTACTCTTAGCTTTTTGAATCGCTTCGAGTTTGTTGTGGACTTGAAGTTTATTGTAAATATTCTCGATGTGCTTGCGCACTGTAGAAGGCGACAAGAATAAATTATCAGCAATCACATTGTAGTTCAATCCTTTGCTGAGTTGTTCCAGCACTTCCACTTCTCGTGTAGTCAACTTGATTTCTTCCTGACATTTCTCTTCGAAACTCACAGGATTTCTAAGTAGTTTCAAGGTTTTTAAAGCGATAGAAGGATTCATAGCCGCACCGCCATTGAGCGTTTCTATAATACCTTGATGCAGTTCTTTGGGATTGACTTCCTTGAGCAAATAGCCATCAGCTCCAGCTTTAATAGCGTTGAAAATATTCTCATCGTTATCAAACACCGTTAACATAATGATTTTGATTTGCGGGTATTTCGATTTGATGATTTTAGTGGCTTCAATTCCGTTACAAACCGGCATTTCAATATCCATCAAAATCAAATCAACACACTTGTTTTGCTCGAGTTTTTTTTGTAGATCATTGCCATCCACTGCGGTAAACTTCAATACCAAGTCATCGAAAAAAGATAACTTTTCGGCTACTGCTTTTTGCAAAAAAACATTATCGTCTACTATGGCTATTTTGGTGGACATATGCTGCTATTGTATAACAAATTTGACTCTTTTTTTTGAATGTTGGTTCATGCATTCTAAAAAAGTCCTTTTCAAACGTGTAGACTGCTTGAAAATCCACAGAATGAAAAGGACAACAATAAAAACAACCTATTGTTTTTTATTAATCAATACCACTTGACTTTCCAAAGTTGGAAAAAGAAAGTGTAAAAAAAAATACGTCATATGACGTATTTCACTAGGCTGTATTGTTTACTGATTTTTCAATCGGATACTGATTACAGTACCATGGTCGAGTTTGGAAACCAAATCAAAATCGCCTCCGATATCCTGAATGCGCTTTTGCATGTTGTGAATTCCGTTGCCCATCATAACCATTTCTCGGTCAAAACCTTTACCGTCATCGGTAATTGTAATGGCTATCCCGTTTGCATCGGGTTCAATGCTCACCGTAACGCTATTAGGCTGTGCATATTTAATGCTATTATTGATGGCTTCCTGTATGGTTCGGTACAAGTTCATTCCTTGAACAGAAGAAAAGATTTTGCTTTTGAGTGTTGCATCCACCATAAATTCAAAACGGATATCCTCTTTAGCTTCTTGGGCTTTCTCCATAAAATTGTGGATTCGCGCTTGTAAATCTTCGAAGGTTATTTCGCTTTTGTTCATCGCCCAAATCGTATCGCGCAATTCAATAATGGTGTCTTTAGCAAAGCTACTGATGTTGGACAGTTTAGCGTCCAGTTTTTCATTTTGTATGTCGAAGGCGTACTTGATATTATCGACGGAAGAAATAATAAAAGTCAACTGAGAACCAATATTATCGTGCAAATCTCTTGATATGGCCAATCTTTGTTCTTGTAATTTGTTTTGGTTTTCGATTTTAGAGATGGCCGATTTGAGTTCAAACTCTTGTTCCTGCTGTTTGATTTTGAGCTTTTGTTGACGATAAACCAGGTAAATAATACAGAGCAAAGCAAAAGAAATCAGCCCTAAAATTAAAAACTGCATATTCTTGTTCTTGATTTCGATTTCGCGCTCTCTGATTTCGGCTTTGGATTGCAGGAGTTGTTTTTCTTTCTTCTCGTTTTGGTATTTAGCCTCTAGCTCGGAGAAGGTTTGGGCGCGTTCCACATCAAAAACAGAATCCCTGAGTTTGATGTAGCTTTCTTGGTCTTCCACCGCTTTGGCCAAATTGTTGCGTTTCTTGTTGAACAAAGCGCGTTGCATATAAAAATCGCGCAACTTCTCGGCGTTTCCGCTTTTTTTAGAAAACCAATAGGCTTTTTCAAAGAGTTTTTCAGCTTCGTTAAAATCGTCCATCTCATGGGCAATGGTGGCCAAATTGGTATAGTTGGTGGCGCGTTCGTAATAATAATCGTTGTCTTTACTTTTTTGACTGAGTTCGAAATTTTTATCGTTGATTTTTAAGGCTGAAGTAATCCAGCGTTTGGCTTCTTTGAACTTTTTTTGTTTCAGTAAAGTATTCCCGATATTGTTATAGGTTTCTCCAACATTCAGCGTATCTTTTCCTTTGTAGTATTGAAATACCTGTTTGTGGTAATACAAAGCGCTGTCGGGTTTGTTCCAATCGTCAAAATTGATGGCTACGGCATTTAAGGCATTGCTAATCATGTCGGGGCTTTTCTCTTTTTGACTGACCCAATAATTCAAAGCTTTTTTACCATAATAAACACCTTTGGGATAACTTTCAAAATCGTGATACGTAAGCGAAAGCATGGCGTTAAAAAAGGCGACCCAATTGGCTTTTTTTTCTTTTTCAGCAATTCGAATACCCTGTAAACAATAGGCTACCGCCTTGTCATACTGTCCTTGTTTGCGGTAAACTTTGGCCATATTGTTGTAAACCGTAAGCAACGACGGAATATCATTCCCCAATTGCAAAATTTTCAAAGCGCGATTGCCGTACACTACAGCGCTGTCCAGCTGATTGTAATCGGTACAACGGGCATTTTTACAAAAGAAATATTGACCTTCATCGGCTTGGGTTTTAATAAGCCGTTTGGCCAATTTAAAATAATAATCCGAAGAATCTTGAGAAGTAAAAGCTTTGCCCAAGGTTGCTTTTAAATCTTGAGCCATTGTCATTACTGACATAAATAAACCGATAAAGAGGAAGTAATATTGCTTTTTCATTCGGATATAGTTACCATAAATGTAGTGAAAATCTTAAAACCCTCAATATCAATTGTCCTTTTTAGGGGTTGATTCTTCAAATAACTGATAATTGAGTTCGAAGATATTGCGACTCAAAGCAGTATTTACTTCTTTCATCTTCACTTTTAAATCGTCTGAAAGTTGGATTTGAAGCGATTGGTTTTTGCAATCTTCATTGAGTTGTACCATCAATTGCTCCAATGGTTCTAATTTGGAGGCAAAAGCGTTGCGCTCAGAAAGCATCTTATACTGAAGGTACACGATGAGTCCGATGAGCAACAAAAAAACAGTTATCAAAAAAAATGTCATATCGATTTGGATGTAGCCCGTAAAATTCTGTTAAAAATGAAGCAAAAAAAATACGGCATACGCCGTATTTTTTACTGTGACAAACAGGTTTGATTGTTTAGTTTGACGAGAAATTTACGTTGAACGCACCGTTAGTAACTGCTTTAGTGTCTTCGCCGGCCTGATTTTTACCGGTGAAATTGAATGTCCCTTTTACGTTGGTTTCAGAAATCTCAGTAACGGTTACTGTACCGGCTACTCCTGAATTTTCATAAGGTGCTGCCCAAACCAAAGAGTTCATTGGGTTACTAATGTTGCTTTCGATGTAACTGGCTACCGTAGAAATGGCTGCATCCTCGCTGATTTCGTAAGAACCAAGTCCGTCGTAACCGGTAATTACAATTTGAATGGCTTTCCCAGAAGCATCACTTCCTTGCACGATAATAGTGGTAAGGCCGCCAACTACTTGTTTAGTCGCAAAGGTTCCCAATTCCATTGAAGTAAAGTTGGCACCGGCCACTCTGGCTTTAACAGTTCCAAGTGTAGCATTGCTTCCGCCGCCGCCATTATCATCGCTGCTGCAAGAGGTAGTTAAAGAAATAAGGGCAATGGCAAAAAATAATCCGATTTTTTTAATAGTTTTCATGTTTATATAAGGTTAAAGTTATTGTAGCAAATTTGGTGTAATCCCAAAAGGCAATCAATACGACATTTGCCCTATTTTTCTCATAATCAGCTTATTCTCCTTTCATAAGTATGTTTTTAGGAAAAGTCACTGCTTTTAAACTATTGATTTCATTCTGACTGGAAATGAAATATAGTATTTCATTGATTTCATCATAAAAAGGCAAACCGTCAAAATCGGACGAATTGATTTTGCTGCCTAAATTAAGTGGTTCGGACCAATTCTTCCAAGTATCATCCAAACGATAAGAAACAAATAGATCGTAACTACCGAAAGCACTAAAACCGTTACTAGCAAACAATAGAGTCTTAGTGTCTGATAACAATTGACACATGCCTTCATCTGCAGCAGAATTGATTACTTTGCCCATATTTTGCAGAAAACCATAGCTACCGTCTTCCTTTTGTTGGGCAAAATACAAATCACTTCCTCCTTGCGAAAAATCGGTTTCAATACCCATAACCAATATCTTTAAATCGGGTGTCAATTGCGCTTCGGCAGTTTCATCGTAATTGTTGTAGGCAGCTACTTTAAGTGGTCCTCGATGGGTGTAAGTTCCGTTTTGAACGGCAAACAATTCAAAACCCGTTTCTGTGGTACCGCGAGTATAAGTAGCGCCGCCTTTTAAAATGAGTCCATCGGCAACACACCACAAATGGTTATAATACTCATTTGTATTGAGTGACGATTCTATTTTTTTATTAGTCCATTCACCGGCAGTATTTTTGGTAAAAGTGTAGATTTCGCTTTTAGAATCGCCTACTGCAGTGACATAAAGAGTTTTTCCATCGGTTGATATCGAACCGCTGGAAGGCACTAATCCTTGCAATTCGATGGTTTTCGCATTAGGCAACGATTCGAAAGCGGTTGTTGTATTTACCGTTGGTACTATAGGCACATCGCTATCCGAAATCCCAATCGCATCAATCTCTTTTTGACCGGGAAGTAAAGCAAAATTAAATTCCACGCGAACCGCAACTACACCGGAAACCGCCTGCTCCAATAGGGCATATTCCACGCCCGGATTAACCACATCCGGCGCATCTTGAATTTTTCTTCTTTTGCGTTTAAAATAGTAATTCCTATCGGCCGGAATCGTGGCTTTAAACGTGGGTGTTTTGTAGTCTTTCTTTCTGCCCCAAACCGTTTCATATTTGCCGTTGCCCTTGTCTACAGCAATTCGTACCACACAACCCGCATTTAAGTTTTCAAAAACAGCCACTTGCTTCACCGTTTGTGGTTTTTCAAAACTCACTTCCACCCATTCGTAACCGTCAAGCGCTTTTTTGGGCATCCAGGCATTCGGACTGGTTCCGCCTTGTGGGAAAGCATCGGGTTTACCTAAAATTCTTTTGATGCTGTTTTGTTTTCCGCCCAAATCGGAGGAATATTTTATCAATTTATGCGCCCATTGTATTTGTTGAGCCGATGTTATTCCGAAGACTAATAACAAAGCATATAAAACTATCTTTTTTTTCATAGTAAACCAATTAAAAAAGGACTGCAAAAAAATTGCAGTCCCTAACCACTTACTCAAAAACTCAATTATTTACTTTTATCTTTTCTACTTTTTTGCCTTTGAAAGCAAAGATGAATTCGCCATCATCCGTAATGTCTATACCGGCGCCGTATTGCGGACTTCCGCCCTTTCCTTTCGACTGAACTGACCCTTTGGTTTCTCCGTTGGTCATGTCGATACCATAGATGATGTTTTTACTGTTTCTTTGGTCTCTCAAGTAATAGTTGCCTTCAATTTCGTAGAAGTAATCCACGCCTCTGATTTTTTCTGTAGCGTACACTCGAGTTCCATCTTTTTTGTTGTATGAAGCCAATCCTTTTTCGGAAAGCACCACTACCTTATCGCCAAAATCGATTACATCAGTAGCCTTTCCGACTTTAGCATCATTGTGTTTTACATCGAATAATTGGTTTCCGGAAGCGATATCATAACCATAAAACTCATCGCCATCGCCTACAAAAAGGGTTTTGTCATTTTCGATGATAAAATCAGTGATGCGTTTGTCGAATTTTTCAGAACGCCATGCTGTTTTACCGGTTTTATCGTCTAAACACAACACGGAATTCTTTTGGGCTTTGTAATCCCAATAAATGTATGGTACCCATTGCTTCACTGAACCGCCACCAAAACCACCTAAGGCCATTCCGGCAGACAATCCACTGGAAGTTTCTTCTAACCTGAATTCCTGTACTTGCACTTTTCCGCCTACTTGCACCAAAACTTTATCGCCAGACTTATAGATGTTCGGCATACAAAAGGCACCGGTAATTTTTTCAGAAGCCCAAAGTAATTTTCCGGATTCTAAATCGTGTTTTTCCACATATTTGGTTCGGTCGCGAGTTCCAAGAATTACGATGTAAACTGCATTATCAGTGAACAAAGGATCAGCAATGGTTCGGTAAATTTTAGATCTTCTGCCCCCGCTGAACAAACCGCCGTTAGCGCCTTGCATATCATTTTCATATGTTACTTCCCAAAGTTTCTGACCGTTGTTGATGTTGTATACTTGTAAGCCGTCGAGATACATGTACAATTTATCGCCTTTAATCCACAAATCCACTATGGCTCTGCGCGTAACCAACTCTTTTTCGATGGTTCCAATAAAAGTCGCGTCCCATAAAATATCGCCATTAACCGCATTAATTTTTACCAATTGGTTTTTGAATCCGGCAAACAACGCACCTAAAGCTGTTGGTTTAAAATTAATCATCACGATTTCATTTCTTCCCGGATCATAGATGTATTTCCCAACACCGCCTTTGAAACGGTTGGTTTCCCACACTTTCTCTCCGGTATTGGCCTTAACCAAAATCACCGAAGCTTTTTGCGAAATCAAGAATGCATCCAATTCGCTGATGTATTTTACAGTTTCCAATTCGCCTTGATCGGTTCCTTCTTCGGCTTTAGTGCCTTTTGGAATCAAGTTTTGGTATTCTTCAGAATTCCAGAGTTCTTTTCCGGTAGCAATATCAATAACCGCAACTCTGTCGGTGCCTAATTTTCTTTCATCAAAAAGAAACAAATAGCCACCTTTATCACCGCCGCGTTGGATGACGTATTGGTATTCACATTTGTTGGTTTTGTTGGTGGTGATTTTTTTGTAATCGCCGCTCCAAACCGTTTTGCCGTTAGCGTCTAATACAGTAGCCGAATTATCGTCAGTTCCTAAAACATACTGACCATTGTTAATAGAAACGGCCAAACGAGTGGCTTTATTATCGAACTCAGCTTCCCAAGCAGTAGCAAAACTTCCCGATTTTTTTCCAGCAGATTTGCCTTTTCCTAATAATTTGCCAAATTGGGCATTGGCAGGCAATGAGAACGCCAACAATAGCGTCATCATCAGTAAAGTAACTTTTTTCATGTTTTTTGTTTTTATTGTTAGGGTTAAAAAGTAACGGTATAGCGAATTTTATAACGTTGTTGCTTTTGCAGTTTGAACTTGAATTTGTGATCGAGAATGTAATTCGACATGAAATTGATGAAGTCAATATTCTTAATGTCGCTGTCAACTTTAAAGAAAGAAGAAACCTTTCCGTTTTGTACTACGCCGATGTCGACCACCATGGTGCCTTTCACCTCAGCATATTTTTTGTTTTTCTTTTTTTGGAAGTCTTCCGACTGAAATACCTCATCGATTTCTTTGGTTACGGTTTCAGAAACCACTTCCTCATCGGTGAGCACAGGGCGTTGTGCCGAAACTTTTTGACTGGCCAGCATTACAAATGCCAACACCAAAAGGGTTTTTATTGTTTTCATGTTTTAGGTTGTTAAATAGCATAACAAACCTATAGCGAAATACTAAGGCAGGAAATACGGCAAATGTCGTATTTTGTTAAAATTGAAAGTGCGGAAACTGCTCTTTTAGCCTGATAATCTTTTGGTTAAGAGCTTCCAAAAACTGTTGGTGACTTTTAGTCTCGGGATTAAACGAACGATGGGACAAGCCTTTCTGAATGTTACAAACTTCTTGCATGGTAGCAAAACAATCGGTGTTGACATAATTTTCAAAAAAGCGAATCCAAATGTAATCGATGGCAGCTTGACTCGGATGGAGCATATCATCGGCGTAGAAACGATAATCTCTGAGTTCGTCCATCATGATTTCGTAGGATGGAAAATAGTTGGGTGTAGTGTTATCGGACAAAATAGAATGAACAGCCGCAATCAAATGTGCTTTACTGCGCTGGTTTTCGGGAAAACCATCTTTGGTATGTCGCACCGGAGAAACGGTGAAGATGAATTTACAATCGGGATTGATTTGGTGAATCAAATCCATAGTGTTTCGCATCGCTTGCGCGATGGTCTCAGGAGAAAGAATCTCTTTAGTAAACTCATTTTGAGGTACTTTATGACAATTGGCCACAATTTCGTTGGTAGCTTTTAATCGGTAAACCCAAGAAGTTCCGTAAGTGATTACGATATGAGAAGCTTCGGTAATTTGACGGTGCATGACTTCGACAGCAGCGTTTAATTGTTTTAAAAGAATTTCTGTATCAGTCTGACTGCATTCGGAATGTACATCGTAACTATGCCACAAATCGTTGTGGAAGAAAACATCCGCTTCGGTAAAAATTATTCGATTGACTGCTCTTTTCACCAACTTCTCAATCGACACCGGATTGAAGATAATACCGAATGGATTAATAGTCGTTTGAAATTTAAAGTAGTCGAATTTCTCTCCCATATTTTCGGCAAAACACGACCCTAATAACAACAACTTGGCGCTGTAATTAATGGGGAACTCATAGGTATTAACCGGAACTTTGGTCGTGAAATTCATAGCTTACTGTTTGCCTCAAAAATACAAAAAATAAAAACCCTTTCCTTGACAGTGGAAAGGGTTTTCGGAAATAGTGTTTGATTTGAATTATTTGAAATATGTAAATTGATGTTGGTATAACCCGTCGGCACTGTAAAGCGCTACCGGATAGTTGCTGGTATTGTAATCCGCTTCCATGGCAATTTCAGTTGGCGTTTCGCCCGAAACGGTAGTAATTTGTTGTGTTAGGTTGTGTTGCATTCCAAATAAACCATCAGCGATAATACTGTATAATTTGATGGCGTTGATTCCGGTTACATTTTGCATCGGATGATTGGCATTGTCGTAAGTGTAAGCAACACTGAAATTAGTAGTATTCGACACAAACTCTTTTTGAATCACTTCTCCATTGTGGAAATAAAATTTTTCTACAATATCAGAAGGTGTGGTTTGAGCTGTTGTAGTACCGCTAAATCCGGTTACGGTTACCGAACCGTCAATGTTATAAGTAAAAACACTTTTAAAACCGTAATTGTTAGCCGGCTGTACTTTTACTGCTTGGGCTAACTGATTGTTGCTGTTGTAAGTAAAAGTTGTAGTAGCTGTATTTTGGTTGGCTGCATTGAATCTTTTAACCTCAGCAATTAAATTACCGTTGTAAGTATATAAATCATAGCCTGAACCATTGGCTACCGCTTCGATTTCAAATGCCACTTTAGTCAATTGAGTTCCTTTGTAAGAGAAAGTATAAGTCGCATTTTGACCCATGTTTACAGAAGTTAATTTTCTAAGTAAAACAGGCGCTTCTGTATCGCTGTCGCTGGAACACGAAACCAAAGAGGAAACAATTAAAGAAAGGAATAGGTATTGAAATACTTTTTTCATGACGCATTAGTAGTTTTGGGATATTCAATGGCTGGGGCTTTTTGAATACGAGTCAAAAGTATTCAGGCAAGCAGTAACTGAAAAAAACTTTCGATATACTACCCGAAAATCTGTTAAACAACAATTGAAATGTAGTTTATCGACAAAAAAAAGCCTTTTCCGTATTGGAAAAGGCTCGTTTATAGTCTACTAACAATAAGTTATTTCACAAAATCAATGGCTTTAGCCAAAGCTTCTTGGATTCCGGCTGCATTTTTACCTCCGGCTGTAGCAAAGAACGGTTGTCCGCCGCCGCCGCCTTGGATGTATTTACCCAATTCGCGCACCACTTGACCGGCGTTTAAGTTTTTCTCGGCTACTAATTCTTTAGAAATGTAGCAAGTTAACATCGGTTTGTCATCCTCGGCTGTGGCTAACACTAAGAATAGATTTGTTCCTAGATTTCCTAATTCATAAGCCAAATCTTTGGCGCCTTCGGCATTCAAATCGACTTGCGTGGCCAAGAATTTTACGCCATTCACGTCTTGCAATTGAGTTGCCAATTCACCTTTTAAGTTTTTCGCTTTCTCTTTTAACAATTGCTCGATTTGCTTTTTCAATTTGGCATTTTCGTCTTGTAATGAAACAACTGCTTTGAGCGTATCTTGCGGGTTTTTCAACGTTTCTTTGATAGAAGCTAACGCATTTTCTTGTTGGGCAAAGAAATCCTTAACGGCTTCACCGGTGATGGCTTCAATACGACGAATCCCAGCGGCTACAGCGCCTTCGGAAACAATTTTGAAATGCCAAATCTCGGCCGTGTTTTTCACATGGATACCACCGCACAATTCTTTGCTATCTCCGAATTCAATCATGCGAACCGTATCACCATACTTTTCACCAAACAAGGCCATAGCACCTTTGGCTAACGCTTCTTGGATTGGGATATTTCGGTATTCGCCTAATTGCAATTGGGCTTCAATTTGAGCATTTACGCTAGCTTCTACTTGGCGTAATTCTTCGTCGGTGACTTTACTAAAATGTGAAAAGTCGAAGCGCAAGTAGTTTGGATTCACCAATGAGCCTTTTTGCTCAACGTGTGTTCCTAAAACCGTTCTTAATGCCAAATGCATCAAATGCGTTGCGGAGTGGTTTTTAGAGGTTGACGTTCTTAAATCGGTGTTGACTTTCGCCACAAATGTTGCCGATACATTTTCCGGTAACTGTTTGGCGAAATGCAATATGAGGTTGTTTTCCTTTTTGGTGTCGATGATGTCAATCGTTTCGTTAGCAGAAACTAAAATACCTTTATCGCCTACTTGTCCGCCGCCTTCAGGATAGAATGGCGTATTATCGAGAACGATTTGGTATAAAACACCGTCTTTTTTGGAATCGACTTTACGGATACGGGTGATTTTGACTTCGT
>JBEBBH010000310.1:0-3698 GCA_041158485.1 Bacteroidota bacterium
CGTTAGTCGGGTCAATTTTAACAGCAGTTGCCTTAGCTCTGGCTTCAATAACAGCGGTTAAAGTGCTTTTTTCAAAATCAGCAGCACCTTTTACAGTGTTTACCAGATTGCCGATTAAGTCATTTCTTCTTTGATAGGCCGTATTTACATTTCCCCATTCTTTATTCACGGCTTGGTCTTTTCTCAATCCGTTGTTCATAACGCCCATGACCCAAAATCCAATGATTAAGATGAATCCGATTCCAATAATCCAAGGTAAAAATTTTTTAAAATCCATGTTTTTTAATTTAAGTGTTTGTTATTAGTTTTAAGTTTTGTTGATTGTTACAAAAACCAAGCCTAAAGTTGGTTTTTGATGTTTAATAATTGGGCTTTTACGGTTTCCAGTTTACTGATAATTTCAAACTTGTCTAAGGTTTTCTTTTGGCCTTCTTTCAAGTGCGTTTTGGCGCCTTCCAGCGTAAAGCCGCGTTCCTTGACCAAATGATAAATCAGTTGTAAATTTTTGACATCTTCCGGCGTAAACATACGATTGCCCTTAGCGTTCTTTTTCGGCTTTAAGATGTCGAATTCTTTGTCCCAAAAACGAATCAAAGAAGCATTCACGTTAAAAGCCTTTGCCACTTCGCCAATGCTGTAATATCTTTTTCCTTCTTTTAACTCGATATGCATAGTGTATATTTTTTGTGTTTATAAACCTCAATCCTCAACTTGTTGTCACCCTGAGCGCAGTCGAAGGGTTAATCCAATGATTGATTCTCCTGATTCGCTATTTTCGAAATCACTTTGTATTCTGCAGCCGAAATATTGCCGTAGTAAAAATTCAACGGGTTGACTACTTTGCCGTCTTTGTGTACTTCATAATGCAAATGCGGTGCTTCGCTTCGTCCGGTACTGCCCACATAGCCAATAATATCACCGCGCTTTACACGCTGACCTCGTTTTACTTTATACTTGCTCAAGTGCGCATACAAGGTCAAATAGCCATAACCGTGGCTGATTTCTATATGGTTTCCGTAACCCGATTTAGAGTTGTCGGCATTCTTAACCACGCCATCGCCCGTAGCAAAAATCGGAGTGCCGGTTTTAGCCGTAAAATCCATGCCTTGGTGCATTTTGCGCACTTTGGTAAACGGGTCGCTGCGGTATCCAAATCCCGAGGCTACTCGTTTCATCTGCTCATTCTTCACCGGTTGTATCGCCGGAATGGCTGCTAATAATTTGTTTTTCTCTTTAGCCAATTTCAAAATTTCATCCAACGATTTCGATTGTATGGCCAACTCTTTCGCAATCACATCAACCCGTTTCGAAGTATTGATTACCAATTCTGAGTTGTCAAAACCTTCTAACTCTTTGTATCGGTTTACGCCGCCAAATCCGGCTTTTCGCTGTTCTGTCGGAATAGGAGAAGTGTTGAAATAAGCGCGGTAAATGTTGTTGTCTCGTTCTTCCACATCGGCCAAAACTTCTTCTACTTGATCAATCTTTTTATTCAAAATCGCATACCGTAATTTCATGGTTTCAATCTCACGCGCTTGCAAACGATCTTTCGGCGTTTCCAAAAAAGAAGAATTCAACAACACCACAAAACACAAAAAACCAAATAAAGCAGAAGACAATAAAAACAACCCTATGTATCCCAATTTCTTAGACAGTTTTGGCTTGATTTTGCGATAAGCCAAACTTTCGGGGTCGAAATAATACTTTACTTTTTTCGCCATCTTTGATTTTATACTATTTTTGTGCTTGTTTTTAAAAAACAATGGTTATACGAACAAATTTAACAAATGTTTCAGTCATAT
Source organism: Bacteroidota bacterium (assembly GCA_041158485.1). Lineage (GTDB taxonomy): Bacteria > Bacteroidota > Bacteroidia > Flavobacteriales > Flavobacteriaceae > Flavobacterium. The sequence goes on from JBEBBH010000310.1 coordinate 1,803, forward strand.
CCGAAATTTTAATTTGAAGCGTTCAAATTAAACTGTCATCTTGAGCTAAGTTGAAAGATTAGGAGCGAATCGTCCGGAGCAATTGCTAAACCTTTTTCCTGCTGTCCGTTGCAATCTCTTCGAGGATTTCCACTTCCATCAGGGCTAGATAGTAAACCATTTTTAAAACCTAAGCAGTCTAAAAGATCTAAATATCTAATTTTCTAAAATGAAATCACAAGACATCCGTAAAGCCTATTTACAATTCTTCGAAAGCAAAGGACACTTAATCGTTCCTTCGGCGCCTATCGTGCTAAAAGATGACCCAACCCTAATGTTCAACAATTCGGGTATGGCACAATTCAAAGAATTCTTTTTAGGGAACGGAACGCCTAAAAGCAAGCGCATAGCCGATACCCAAAAATGTCTCCGAGTTTCGGGAAAACACAACGATTTGGAAGATGTAGGTTTTGATACTTATCACCATACCATGTTCGAAATGTTGGGCAACTGGTCCTTTGGCGATTACTTCAAAAAAGAAGCCTTGGCTTGGGCTTGGGAATTCCTGACTGAAGTTTTGAAATTGGATAAAGACCGTTTGTACGTTTCCGTTTTCGAAGGTAATCCTTCCGAAAATGTTCCGTTCGACCAAGAAGCATTCGATATTTGGAAACAATATGTTTCCGAAGACAGAATCATTTTAGGCAACAAAAAAGACAACTTCTGGGAAATGGGTGATCAAGGGCCATGTGGTCCGTGTTCGGAAATCCACATCGATTTAAGAACCGATGCCGAAAGAGCTGCTGTTTCAGGTCGTAGTTTGGTGAACGCTGACCATCCGCAAGTGGTGGAAATTTGGAACAACGTATTCATGGAGTTCAACCGCAAAGCCGATGGCAGCTTAGAAAAACTACCGGCGCAACACGTAGATACCGGTATGGGCTTCGAGCGTTTGTGTATGGCGATGCAAAACGTAACCTCGAATTATGATACCGATGTTTTCACACCACTAATTGCCAAAGTAGAAGAGATTACAGGATTAAAATACACTTCTAACGAAGTCAAAAATATTTCTGAGGAACAAAATAAAACGAATATTGCCATTCGCGTCATTGTTGATCACGTTCGTGCCGTGGCTTTCGCGATAGCCGACGGTCAATTGCCGTCTAACGGAGGTGCCGGTTATGTGATTCGCCGAATTTTACGCAGAGCCATTCGTTACGGCTTTACGTTTTTAAATACCAAAGAACCGTTTATCAATAAGTTGGTTCCGGTTTTAGCGGATCAAATGGGCGAATTCTTCCCGGAAATTAAATCGCAACAACAATTGGTAACCAATGTTATTCGCGAGGAAGAAGCCTCTTTCCTCAGAACTTTGGAACAAGGATTACAGTTGTTGGATAAAGTCGTTGCTGAAGCTACCGGTAAAGAAATCAAAGGCGAAAAAGTATTCGAATTGTATGACACGTTCGGTTTCCCGAAAGATTTAACGGCGCTGATTTTAAAAGAAAAAGACTATTCGTTTAACGAATCGGAATTTGACGCCGAATTGCAAAAACAAAAGGATCGTTCTCGCGCTGCTTCTGAGGTTTCTACCGAAGATTGGCAAGTGTTAATTCCTGGAAATGTAGAAACATTCGTTGGGTATGACCAAACCGAGAACGAAGTTAAAATCACCCGTATCCGTAAAGTCGACAGTAAAAAAGACGGCGTTTTATACCAAATCGTTCTCGATAACACGCCATTCTATCCGGAAGGCGGTGGTCAAGTAGGTGACAAAGGTACTTTGGTTTCGGCGAATGAAACCATTGACATCATCGACACTAAAAAAGAAAACAACCTGATATTGCATTTCGCCAAACAATTGCCGGAAAATGTATCCGCTACTTTTGTGGCGAAAGTCAACACCGGTTTAAG
>JBEBBH010000311.1:0-6140 GCA_041158485.1 Bacteroidota bacterium
GCATTACACGTGGCGTAACCATCGGGAACAACCAAAATGCTTCGGTAACGTCCAATTTAGATTTACAAATCACCGGTAAAATCTCTGATAAAGTCTCGCTTCGGGCTTCGATTCAGGATTCCAATATTCCGCTGCAGGAAAACGGTTATTCCCAAAAGTTAGATGAATTCGACCAAATTTTCATCGAATTATTTACCGACAAATGGAGCATTCGTGCCGGGGATTTATTCCTGGAAAACCGACAATCGCGCTTTCTCAATTTTAACAAAAAAGTACAAGGGTTGGCGACTCGTTTTACCTTAGGCGACGAAGATAACAAAACCGAAATTTTTGCATCGGCCGCTTTGGTTCGCGGACAATATGCGAGAAGTACTTTTACCGGTCAGGAAGGCAATCAAGGACCATACAAATTGCGCGGCAATAATGGCGAGCTGTATGTGTTGGTGATTTCGGGTTCGGAACGAGTGTATGTCAACGGAATTCTTAAAAAACGCGGCGAAAACAACGATTACATCATCGATTATAACGCCGGAGAAATTACGTTTACGTCTTTGTTTCCCATCAATTCCGAAATGCGAATTGTAATCGAATACCAATATTCGGATAGAAATTACACTCGCTTTGTAACTTACGGTGGCGTGAATCATACCGCCAAAAAGTGGAGTTTAGGCGGTTATTTGTATTCTGAAAACGATGTCAAAAACCAGCCGTTACAGCAAAGTTTGTCGCCGGAGCAAGTTAACATACTCAACAACGCCGGCGACGACATTAACCAAATGAACGCGCCCTCGGCTTACCTTGATACGTATTCTGACAATAAAATTTTGTATAAAAAAGTCACTATAAACGGTGTTGAGGTTTTTGAATATTCGAACAATCCGAACGACGAATTGTACAATGTGCGCTTTACTTTAGTCGGCAATAATTTAGGGAATTACATCCTAACCAATACCGCAGCCATAGGCAAGATTTATCAGTACGTTGAACCGGTAGCCGGCATCCCGCAAGGGAATTACGAACCGGTAGTGCGATTGGTAGCGCCAACGAAAATTCAAATCGCTACCGTTTTAGGGAAATACAATCCGAATGAGAAAACCGTAGTCGATTTTGAATTGGGCGTAAGTAATAATGACCAAAACTTGTTTTCTTCTTTAGATGATGACAACAATAAAGGCTTGGCGGCGAAACTCAATTTCAAACAACGCTTGTTGACCAAAAAATGGCAAGTGGATGCGTTTGGAAATTACCAGTTGGTGCAGGAAAATTTCAGAACGATTGAGCGTTTGTTCAATATCGAATTCAACCGCGACTGGAACTTGACGACTTTCTCCGGCAATCAGAGTTTGATTGTGAACGGCTTGGATTTTATCTTGCCGCAAAAAGGAAAGCTGACCTACCAATTCGAGAAATTGGATTTTTCGAAAAGTTTTACCGGGAATCGCCACTCGGTTAACGGATTTTTCAAACTCAACCAGTGGAATTTACAACAGAACACCAGCGTTTTGAACAGCGACGGGAATTTTGCGCAATCTACTTTTATCCGAAACCAATCGCAAGCGCGCTATCATTTTAAGAAGAATTGGATTGGCGGAACGTTGCGCTTGGAAGACAATAAAGAGCGTTTGGCAGCTACCAATCAATTGTCGACTTTAAGCCAGAAGTTTACCGAATACGGTGCTTTTGTTGGGCGTGGCGACAGTACTAAAGTTTTTGTGGAATTAGGCTATTTACAAAGGGTAAACGACAGTTTGCAAAATGGCGTGGTTAAAAGAGTCAACACTTCGCAGTCGTATTACTTAAAGTCGCGCCTGATTCAAAACGACAAAACCAATTTGTCTTTGTTTGTCAATTACCGCAATTTGAAATTTGAAGCCGCCGACCGCGAAAACGAACCGTCACTCAACTCCAGATTGTTGTACAATGATCAGTTTTTTAAGCAAAAGATGCAAGTCAGTACCGCTTACGAAACTACTTCAGGTACCATTGCGCAACAGGAATTTACCTATTTGGAAGTCGAACCCGGACAAGGTGTTTTCACTTGGATTGATTACAACAACAACGGGATTCAGGAGTTGCAGGAGTTTGAAGTCGCGCCTTTTCCCGACCAAGCCAAATATGTGCGGGTGTTTTTGCCGAACCAAGTTTTTGTAAAAACGCATCAAAATAAATTCTCGCAGTCGCTGACTTTAAATCCGGCGCAATGGCAAAACGCCAAAGGATTTAAAAAGTTCCTGTCGCATTTTTACAACCAAACCTCTTATTTAATCGAGCGCAAAATCAGACGTGAAGGCGGGAATTTCGATTTGAATCCGCTACCTAATAATAGTGACAACCAATTAGGACTGAACACTAGTTTCCGAAATAGTTTTTTCTATAATCGCGGAAAGCAAAAGCATTCGGTTACCTATAATTTTACCCAAAACGAACTCCGCGCCTTGCTTACAGTAGGTTCGCAATCCAGTCAAAACCAATCGCATCAGGTGCAATATACGCATTTGCTGAAAAAGGTTTGGTTGTTTAATTTTGGTACTAAAATCAATCAAACCGGATTGACCTCGGAGAATTACGAAAGCAAAAATTTTAAAGTCGAAGGCTATCAAATTAACCCGAAGATTTCCTATTTGTTCAGCAAAAATGCGAGTTGGGATGTTTTTTACGAATACCAAAACAAGGAAAACCGACAAGGAAATTTAGAAACCTTATCTCAGCAGCGTTTCGGTACTTCTTTTACTTATGCGGGTGAAAAGAAGATTACGGCCAACGGCGAATTTTCGCTGTATCAAAATACATTTGATGGCGATGCTTCTCAGCCGGTCGCGTTTCAAATGTTGGAAGGCTTACGTCCGGGCAGAAACCTAACTTGGCGTTTGTTGTTGCAGAAGAATTTAACCCAATACCTCGACATCAATATCAATTACCAAGGGCGAAAATCGGAAACCAGTCAAACCATTCATACCGGGAATGTTCAGTTAAGAGCTTATTTTTAAGCGTAATGATTTTTGGAAGTGTTTTTTTAGTAATTTTAGTCATCAACTAAAAAGCAAACATTATGAGAAAATTATTTTTATTGTGTTTTTTGTTTGCCTTCATGGTAAACGCGACAGCACAGGAAACCAAAGCAGAAAAAGCGAAAGCTAAAACCGAAAAAGCAGCCAAAGACAAGGCTAAAAAAGAAGTGAAATCTGCTTCGCCTTTGAAAAAAGACGGAACGCCAGACAAACGCTTTAAGAAAGCAGACGTGCCTTTAAAAAAGGACGGTACTCCGGACAAGCGTTTCAAATCGAAAGAGAACAACGCTTCCGCAAAAGGCGAAATGAAATCGGCTGAAGGCAAAGCCAAATCTGCTGCCAATAAAGCAGAAGCCAAAGCCAAAAAAGAAGTCAAAGAAAGAGAGTCTAAAGAAAAAGCCCCAAAAAACAACAAAGACAAAGTAACAGGTTCTTATAAAGGTAAAAAGGTTTATACCGGACCAAGAGGCGGTAAATATTACATCAATAAAAACGGAAACAAAACCTATATTTCCGAAGATTAAAAGAGGCCGGTTCCTCAAATTGATACTCAAGTGGTTTTCCTATCCGGAAAGCCACTTTTTTTTGTCTGAAAATTTCATTTTCAGAAGTTGCAGAAATGTTAAAATTTAGCCATCAGTAAATTCTTAAGTCCCTTTATTTTAGGGCTTTTTGTCAATTTTTAAAAAAATAAAATGCTGAAAATCAATTAGTTAAAAATTCAATAAAAAGATTAAACAAAGTCCGGTTTTGTTAAAAACTAAAGCCGATTGTGAATAAGTTTGGCTTTCATTTTACGTTTGGTTTGACAATCTTTGTAACAGACAGATTGAAGAAAAAATCTCCCAAATAATCCAAAAAAATAATTCAAAATGGCCGCTATCGAACCAATTTTACAAGAGAACAAAAACCGCTTCGTGATTTTCCCTATCAAACATCATGATATTTGGGATTGGTACAAAAAAATGGAAGCCAGTTTTTGGACTGCCGAAGAAATCGATTTACACCAAGATTTATCGGATTGGAATAACAAGTTGAATGCTGATGAGAAATACTTCATCAAGCACATTTTAGCCTTTTTTGCCGCTTCTGACGGTATTGTAAACGAAAACTTAGCCGAAAACTTTGTGAACGAAGTACAATATCCCGAAGCCAAATTTTTCTATGGTTTTCAAATTATGATGGAAAACATCCATAGCGAAACTTATTCGTTGTTGATTGATACCTATGTAAAAGACGAAGCCGAAAAAGCACAACTGTTCAATGCTTTAGAAGTGTTTCCGGCCATTGGTAAAAAAGCGGAATGGGCTTTGAAATGGATTGGCTCCGATTCGTTTGCCGAAAGATTGATTGCTTTTGCTGCGGTAGAAGGGATTTTCTTCTCGGGTGCTTTCTGTTCGATTTATTGGTTGAAAAAACGTGGCTTAATGCCGGGATTAACGTTTTCTAACGAGTTGATTTCTCGTGACGAAGGTGTTCACTGTGATTTTGCCGTGCACTTACACAATCACCACTTAGTGAATAAAGTTTCTAAAGAAAGAATTACCGAAATCATTACCGATGCGTTGAATATCGAGCGTGAATTCATCACCGAGTCTTTACCGGTAAGTTTGATTGGAATGAACGCTTCCTTAATGACGCAATATTTAGAGTTTGTAGCCGACAGATTATTAGTGGAATTAGGCTGTAAAAAAGTCTACAACTCAACCAATCCTTTCGATTTCATGGACATGATTTCACTACAAGGAAAAACCAATTTCTTCGAAAAACGCGTGGCCGAATACCAAAAAGCCGGCGTAATGTCGAAAGATACCGAAGATCAAAAAATCAGCTTCGACGCTGATTTTTAATTTGAAGATTTGAAAATTTGAGAATGTGGCTTATGCATTCTAAATTTATAAGGTCTTAGAATAAGAAAATAAAGATTTGAATCGATATTAAAAAATCATTTTCAAATCTTCAAATTGACAAATTTTCAAATCAATTACAAATAACTCGAAGTAGCGAAGGGATTCTCTATTTCACAAAACCTAACAAGTATGTACGTAGTAAAAAGAGACGGTCACAAAGAACCGGTAATGTTTGACAAAATCACGGATAGAATTAAAAAACTATGCTATGGTTTAAATGAATTGGTAGACGCTGTAAAAGTAGCGATGAAAGTTATCGAAGGATTATACGATGGCGTAACCACTTCCGAACTCGACAATCTGGCTGCTGAAACTGCCGCATCGATGACAGTAACTCACCCGGATTATGCCCAATTAGCCGCTCGTATTGCTATTTCTAACTTGCACAAAAACACCAACAAATCGTTCTCGGAAACCATGAACGAAATGTACCACTATGTTAATCCAAGAACCAACCAAGCGGCACCGCTATTGTCAGAAGAAGTGCACCAGGTAATTCAAGATAATGCCGAGTTCTTAAACTCACACATCATATACAACCGCGATTTCAATTACGATTATTTCGGGTTCAAAACCTTAGAGCGTTCGTATTTGTTGAAAATCAACGGTAAAATCGTAGAGCGTCCGCAACACATGTTAATGCGTGTTTCTGTTGGGATTCACTTGAACGACCTTGACGCTGTAATTGAAACTTACGATTTAATGTCGAAGAAGTTCTTTACACACGCCACACCAACCTTATTCAATGCCGGAACGCCAAAACCGCAAATGTCGTCTTGTTTCTTGTTGTCGATGAAAGACGACAGTATTGACGGGATTTACGATACATTAAAAAACACCGCGAAAATCTCGCAATCTGCAGGAGGAATCGGTTTGTCTATCCACAATGTGCGTGCAACAGGTTCGTACATTCGCGGAACCAACGGAACCTCTAACGGTATCGTGCCAATGCTACGTGTATTTAACGACACCGCGCGTTACGTAGACCAAGGCGGTGGAAAAAGAAAAGGAAGTTTTGCCATTTACTTAGAAACTTGGCATGCTGATATTTTTGAATTCCTCGACTTGAAAAAGAACACCGGAAAAGAAGAAATGCGTGCGCGTGACTTATTTTTCGCGATGTGGACTTCAGATTTGTTCATGAAACGCGTAGAAGAAGATGCACATTGGACGTTAATGTGTCCGAACGAATGTCCGGGCTTATACGATGTTTACGGCGACG
>JBEBBH010000312.1:0-6155 GCA_041158485.1 Bacteroidota bacterium
CCTGTGTTATAAAAATCGGTAAATGCAAAATTGCGCAGACCAATACCGTCCGGAAGCAGAATGAAGATTTTCTTGTTTTGCATTATTCCCTTTTTAAAGTTCAAATATCTTTATTTTCAAAGGAAAATAAAAGTAAAAAGGCAAAATGCGTTACAATAAATTTTGATTGATCCCAATAGTCAATTCTCCCGATTCGATATAGTGAAAATTGTAGTGATCAAGTATGGCGTAAATGGCTTCTCTACAATGGAATTCGTCGTGGATCTCGATGGCAATACATTTGGTTTTTGCCAAATAAGAAACATCGGCATTGGTTCCGGTAAAGACTTCTTTTTCAGAACCTTCAATATCAATTTTCAAAATATCAATGGCATTCCATTGGGCATTAGCTATAAGGTGATTGATTGAAAAAGCAGGTAAATCAGAAGCATCTTGGGTTTCTTCTACCCTAATGGACCAGTGGTTTTTATCCCGAAAATCGCTAATGATTTTCAAATAGGCATTCTGACTCCAAACACCGCCTTTCACTTTTTCAACTTTGTTAATTTGATTGTGTTTGAAATTCGCCGCCATTCTCTCGAAGTTATCGCTATCGGGTTCAATGGCTATAAATTGAGCGTTCGGATAATGTTTGGAAAGGAAAACAGTGGTCAATCCGATATTACTTCCGGCATCAATAATATTTATCGATTGCGACTGGGGGAAATGCTTGTTGAACAACTGCACCAAAGGTTGGTATTCTTGGTAACTGTATATTTGAGCAAACACATCCAAATCACTCGACGGCCGCTTACGGGTTTCTAAAGTAACGCCCAATTTAGGATAATAGGCGGTAAAAGTAGCGCTTGTTTCTGCCTTTAAAAATCCTTGGTACCGAATCAAATGGGCGTAATATTCGTTGGCTATTCTTTCTTCCAACGAGGTTTTAGAACGCAAGACACGTTTGCTTAAGTATTGCAAAACACGTTTTCGATTGGCCGCATCCAAACGGTGTAAATGAAATAATTTCTGCATGATTTAGCCGTTAAAATGATGAACCAGTCGTTCTGCTTTTCCCCAATCTTTCATGGTGTCAATGTTGACGTAGCAATCGGGATTGCTTTCAATATAGGCGATAGAATTACCGTAAAAACTGCCTGCTTTGGCTACTGCCGTTTTGGTCAGATAAATGGACCCGTCACGGTGGAACGCTTTAGGCAACTCTTGTCTACGCGGTATAATTTGGGTTTCACCGGTAGCAATTTGTAGCATGCCGTTTGATCCTTCTTCAAAAGCCCAATGCGGATTGTATTCATGCGGAATTGGCAAAACACTTACCAAGCTATCAGCACCGGAAGCCGCAAATTTTCGGATGGCTTTGTCTATAAAACCTTTGGCCCGGAACGGTGTGGTAGGTTGCAACAAACAAATGGCATCAAAAAAAACATTTTGGCTTTCGAAAAAAGTAATGGCATGTTGCACCACACTGATGGAAGTAGCCGCGTCTTCAGACAATTCCGCCGGACGAATGAAAGGCGGTTTACAACCACAAACTTCTGCGGCTATAGCAATTTCGGCATCTTCGGTAGAAACAACAATTTCAGTCAATTCTGTCGACGCTTTGGCGGCATTGATGGTATACTCAATCAATGGCATTTTACCCAACAACTTGATGTTCTTTCTGGGTACACCTTTAGATCCGCCTCGGGCCGGGATGATGGCTAAAATTTTCATGTTATGAATTGGCTTTTCTTTTCTTTCTTTTTTGGTACGTCGCCCATTTTTCTTTCCAATAATACCAACGCATTTTAAAGCTTGGATATGGGAAAATTAACTGACCGCCACCGCACCAAAATTGAGAGGAAAAAGGTCCGCAAGCCGGATTTTTATAGTCACTCAACATTTCAGCGTGCAACACATTGGGAAATATTTTTTTCAGTGAAGCAACTTGCAAAGCCCTTCCGCCCTCAATAAAAATAACGGTTTTCGGTGTACACATTCGTTTAACTTGAGCCAATGAATCATCAGAACCGTCGATAATGATGAAATCAAAAAAAGTATTTTCCGGGATTTGATTTAAATCGTCGTATAACTTAACTCTGTCTATTTGCGCTACATTACTTTTGATAGCGTTTAAGCAAAATGCATTGGCTTCGGTAGCCGTATATGACAAATTTGGAGAAGATTCTAAAATGGTATCAGCGATACAACCAATACCTATGCCGACTTCCAATATACTTTTCAATTGAAAATCTTGTATCAATCGCAAGGCACATTTTAAGGCATACTCACTGGCAATATGTTGGTTTCCTTCAATTTTTGAAAACTTCAAATAGGTTTTCTCGGCTAAATGCAGCTCACTCATTTTTAGTACATTATGGTTTTGTGGAATTGCAACGGCAACTCTTTCAGTAATTGGGCTATGTTTTCTCCGGCATTTCCGCCTCCGTAGACTTGGGAACTGTTTTTATTAGGATTTTGCAATACCTCAGCTACAGCTGCAATAATTTCTTGTTCGTCGTAGGTCACATCAATCACGTTGTTTCCTCTGTCACGGCGATTTTGGCGCGAACCGATATTAACCACCGGAACACCCAAATATGCACATTCTCTGATGCCTACACTAGAGTTACCTATTAACCCTTTGGAATGATGCAATAAGTTTAAAAAGTCGTCACCTTCCATGTTTTTGAAGAAGTGAACGTTTTCCATTTTATACTTTTCGCGAAACGAACGGATTCCGGTAGAAGTTCCGTCGGCACCGGCGTCTACATTGGGCCAAAACCACAAAGTGGGTTGGTTGAGTTGCATGATTGCACGCAGTGTAGCTTCGATATGGCGACGAGAATCCTGATATTCGTTGGTTACGGGATGTTGCATGACCACCAGGTAACCGTTGGACAAATCCGGTTGGGAACCTACACCACCGTATTTTTGGTAGGGATTGAAATCGAGGGCTTTTTTTTGAGCTACAGTTTGGGCAATATCAATAGATGGACAACCTGTATTGAAAACCATTTCGGGGTTTTCCCCTAATTGAATCACTCTTTGTTTGGCGCTTTCTGACGCCACAAAATGATAATCGGCTAACTTGGTAATGGCGTGTCTGACTTTTTCATCAATATTGCCGGTAACTTCACCGCCTTGGATATGCGCCAAAGGAATATTCATGTACGAAGCCGAAATGGCCGTGGCCATAGTTTCAAATCGGTCGGCTACAGTTACTACAATATCCGGTCGAAGATTGTCAAATACCGTAGACAACTCCAAAATTCCGATACCGGTAGTTTTGGCCGCTGCGGTTAAATTTTCTCCCTCCAGCACATTGAAGACTTTGGCAGCGATTTCAAAACCGTCTTTTTCTATATAATTGACCGCACTACCATAGCGATCGAGTAAAGCGGAAGCAGCCACTATCAATTGCAATTCCAATTCCGGATGCTTTTTGATGGCCGTTAACACCGTTTTTACTCGGCTATAGGAAGGTCGGGCTGTAATGACAACAGCTATTTTTCTTGTTGTACTCATGCTAAATCTTCTTCATTTAAAAAGTCCCATTGTGTTTTATCGGCTTTGAGTTTTCTCCCGATAACTTGTTGGAAATCGGCGGCCGATATTCCGAATCCTTTGGGCTTTTTACTTTCTAAATCGGCAAACGTCAGTGTATGACCGGCCGGTAAATTTTTATTGATGGCCAACGATTTTTCAAAGATACTTTTCAAGGCTTTAAAATCGTCGTTGCTGTTTTTATCAACAGGACTGTTTTGCGCTAAATGGATGTCGTTTACCGCTTCCACCAACGCTTGGGTTTCTTCTAAGGTTAAAGACGCTATGGCATCAGGACCAAACATACTTCGGTGAAAAACCACATGAAACTCCAGGATTTCTGCTCCTAAGGCAACAGCGGCTATACCGGTACTGACTTTGGCCGAATGATCGGAAAAGCCTACGGGAACTTGGTAGCGCGTTTTGAGTTCTTCCATTACACTAAAACCGTATTGCTCGGGTTTTGTAGGATAAGCCGTGGTACACTGTAAAATAGAAATTTCGGTGTTTTTGCTTTTCAAAAAGGCTATGGTTTGGTCGAGTTCTTCAAAATTACTCATGCCCGAGGAGATGATAACGGGCTTACCGGTTTGGGCAATTCTTTCGAGCAGTAGGAAGTTGTTCACTTCACCGGAGCCGACTTTATAAGCCTTGACGCCTATGGCTTCCAACCAATCTACTGCTAAATTGCAAAACGGCGAACAAATAAAATCCAAGCCGACAACATCACAATGTGCTTTGATTTCTTGCCATTGCTCCAGGGTAAATTCCATGCGTTTCCAATAGTCGAAACGGGTCGCATCTTCTTTGGAAAATTGGACTCTGAAAGGTTCATGAATACTGCTTTCAGCCTCGGCTATGTGCATTTGAAACTTTATAGCTTGCACTCCGGTTTTAGACACTGCGTCTATGTAGGAATGCAATATTCCCAAACTTCCGTCGTGAGCTTGCGCAATTTCAGCAATTAAATAAGGTTTGTTTTTCATCAAAAGACAATTGAAACGGTAGTAAAAGTAACTATTTTTCCGGTTTCCAATAAATTTTCGGTTCTTTTAATTTGGTATAGTCAACGAACTCTCGGGTTGTAAAAGCGGTTCGGTTTTTTCGAATCTTCTGACTTAATACAATTAAATCCCAAAGTGCTCCCAATATTGGTAACAATACCTTGAACTGTCCTTTGAGAATTTTTGTTTTGCATTGCATCCAAAGGGAATACAAAAAGAAGTGAATGGCTTTGCCTGTCGGATAAAAAAGAAAAATAGCGAACCAACCGGCACGCAAGCCACGACGGTATCTGAGCGTGAAATCTTTCGTTTGGGTTTTTCGAAGTTTCAGGTCAACACGGTGTAAAACAAAAACCTGCGGCACATATTGTACTTCCCAATGATTTTTAAACAAATGTAAAGAAGCAAACGTCTCTTCGCCGTAAAATTCAAACCACTCCGGATAGGAAGGAATACTCCGCCAAGCGTTCATTCGCCAGGCATGGCCACAACCTACATAACTTTTAACGGCTACCGAAGTTTCTGTTGAACTAGGATTTTCCGGTGGCGTTTTACTCCAACAAATTCGAAAAGCGATCAAACCACATTTCGGATTGTCAGCAAAGAATTCAGCGATGGTTTCTAATGGATTATCGGAGAGAAAATGGGCATCATCATCCAACGAAATCGCAACATCCGCTTGGGTTTCGTTGAGCATTACATTGCGACAGTACAAGTAACCTCGAGAAGTTTGATTTTGAAGTAACTGCACTTTGGGAAACAGTTTTGTAACAGCCTCGGCAGTTCCGTCGTTTGAACCGTCATCAAATACAATACAAGTTACCTCAGGTTTTTCCAAAAGCGGATAAACCTGCTCTAAAGTGAAAAGTAGATCGTCTTTTCTGTTTTTAGTGGCAATGTGAATTGCAAATTTCATCAGGCTATCGACAAGTCATCTACGACTTTCTTTAATGATTTTTCATCACAGTAATGCGTCAAATCGGGACGATTGAGTTGGCTTTGCTCCGGATGTTGCTTCCATTGTTGGTAGAGCTTGGTGATGTTGGCTTCAATAGCAGCTACATCATTGGCTTCCGACCAATACGGATAGTCTTTCCCTAGCAATCTTCGCACTTCACTATAGTAAGGACCAAGTACCAAAATGGGTTTGTTTGACGCTACGCAATTGGGAAATTTCCCCGGTAAAAACGGACTGATTTCAGCTATGGCTTCCAGAATAATATTGACAGCTGCCTTCTTTTCCAACGACTGTACTAATTTGTATTCGATATAATCGCTTACCACTATATTCGGGTGGTTTTGATATTGATTTAAAATATGCTCTTGCTTTTTATAGCTGCCCACAAAATACAATTTGGATTCGTTTACTGCCTCCGGATGTTTATCCAAAAACTGTAAAAATCCTTTAATCAGGAAGTCGGGATTGCGCTGTTGCAGTAAGTTTCCGGCATGCAACAACGAAAATTGATTTTCCGTAAAGAACACAGGCGTAGCTTGCGTTTCATCATCGACTTTTATTTGGTGCGGAATCACGCAACTTTTATCGGCAACTGCAGGAAAATAACTTTCCATCCATTCTTTGAGCAGCAAACTCGGAAAGGATAAGTATTGCGCTTTTTCGGTGAT
>JBEBBH010000313.1:0-14751 GCA_041158485.1 Bacteroidota bacterium
GAGATAATTTTAACTATATAATTCAAAGTATAATTTTCAAGGTATAAATTCTTAACACTAATGTAATGATATTTGTTTAAGTTGTAATTTAAAAAAAACGTGGAGTATTATAATTAAAAAACCCCGATTCAAAGTGAACCGGGGTTTGTATTTCTAATCAGGAAAACGATTACCAAATACTTCTGTAAACTACAGTGCTAGGTTGTCCGTTACCATAAGCTACTCCGATATCTCTAATGGCTTTGATAGCGTCTCTTTTCAGATTAACATCAATTTCCATTTTGTAATTCCATTCGCGTTTGTCAATTTCCAATACGCGTTTACCAATCTTGTCGGAAAGTGCTTTCGCATCTTTATAACAGCTGGCTTCAGGATCAATGCTGCTCAAAAGTTGTCCGACAGTGTTGGCGGTATCCCAATCTTGATTAGCGTTCCAAAGATTGTTAGCTTCAACCATTTTAACTTTACAGTCGCGTTCAATTTTCTTTCTGAACATTGGTCCGGCAGCTGCCATAGCTTTGGTGTAACATTCTGTACATTCTTCAGGAATTGAAGTCAGTTTATACATAGCTTCCTCAAATTTCATCTGCGAGTTGGCTAAGGCATTGGCTTCGTTAATGATTTGTGTACAACGAGCGTTGTAGTAGTCAATAATCTTGCTTTTAGCGCCCGATAAAAAGCTTTGCATTGCAGGATCGTTTGGTTTGATATTTTTAATAGCGTCAAGATAAGCTCTGGTTTCGTTAGTTCCTACACCTTTTACTGAAACAGTTTTAGCAGCATAGCGTTTTCCGTCAAAACCATCGCCTACGTAAAGGTTAACATCTAAAGAAATAGCCGTCATAGCCGGAGCCGTTGAGGTTATATCTTTGGAAGTGACTACTATACTTGGCGCAATAATGAACCTTGAATTAACTCCTGAACCTGAAATGCCATTGGTGGTTAATAACTGGTTAAGTTTGTTAGTGAGCATGTTTTCTGCACCGCTTGGAAGCGCTTCTGTTTGTGGCGGGATGTAAGCAGTAATCGTAATTCTGCCTAAAGCCGCAGCGCTGGTGGATGATTCTTGCGCCATTACAACAGTACCTGTTAAAGCAAGAATCCAGCAACTGATAGATTTTAATGTATTTTTCATGTTACTTTTTTTTATTTTTCACCTAGTACAAGAGTAGCTTGACCAAGCCCTTTTGTCATGAGTTTGTTAGTAATCGAATAAGGTGCGTTTTTCAGCATGGTTTGAAGCCCTTTTAAAAACGCTTTAGCGTCCATTGCTTTTCCGTTGGCGTCAAACAACGGAATGCGAACTTGTTCAAACAACATAGAGGTTTCACCTGAATCTGTTTCAGAAAAACGGTGGTTTACGGTGTTTTCATGCATCCAATCTGATATGATTTCGCGCAATTCTTTTCCGTTAAATTCTTTTTCAAGATCATCCGGCCATGAATCAAATTTTTTGATGCGTACGATGATTTCTCTTCCGTTGGCAAACAAATCATCAAAATGAGTTTGTAATTGTCCGTTAAAGTTATCGATATGTGCTAAAACGGCTTCTTCTAACAATACCGGTAATTCTGCTGAAAAAGAAGGGCTTCCTGTTCCGGTAGCGGTAGCTACTTGTTTGTCGGTGTAAGCGTCTAATCCTTTCATGGTAAAAGTAACCGATTTTTTAGGTCCGGTTTGATTAACTGTCCAAGTAAGATCGATAATGATATCGGCTTTGGCTACTTTCTTTAATCTTTCAATTGGCGTTTCTGCTACAGCGGCACCGCTTTTTGAAGTTAGCATAGCGTTTTCTGCGTTTTCAGATTCCAATGTTTTGATAGCCGCAGCCATGTCTTTTAACGGGAATCCGCGATCAGCCATAAGACCGTTAATTTTGGCTATAACAGCCAGCAATTCTGCATTTTCTTGCATGGCTTTTTTGTAATTGGGAACTTTAATGGTTTCTCCTAAGCTATTCACTTCGGTCATGTAGCCGTTTTTGTTGCACCAAACATCACTTGGAATGACCATGATGGTTGGTTTTTTTGCTTGAGCAAACGAGAATGTAACACTCAGTAATGCTAAAACTAAAACAGCTTTTATAGATAAATGTTTCATAATTTATTGTTGTTTGATAATGCCGTCGGCAATAAGTTTTTGTTTGAGTTCTGAACGAAGAACGCGTAAAATTAATCCGTTAGTAACGCTTTCTCTCGCTTTTTTGCGATCGCGACTAACTTTATCGAAAATTCTTTCGTCTCTTAGAGAAATATAGTTTCTGAATTCTCCTCCATCGGCAAAGAACTTATTGAAGTAATCTTCATATTTTTCCAGCGCGTTGACTTCTAAAATTAAAGGCTTTTGTTTGCAGTCTTGTTTTCCTTCCACTAAACCGAAGAAGATAACATCGCGCAAAGCATTCTTTTTAGCTTGCTCCACCGCATCAGAACGGTTACGACCGTTACCCCAAGCTTTTACAGTTTCAGAGCCATCAAGCTCTACCCCTAAACATTCTGTTTTATACCCATAATTACCGGCTATGTTTTTTTGAGAAAAACCTAAGCAAGTAGAGAGTAAGATGATCAATAGTGATATTTTTGTTTTCATAGTGCTTTGTTTTAGAATCCTGATGATAACCCACGAATAATACCGGCAGCCTCAAGATCTTTTCTAAGTGCGTCTTTGTGAACAGAAACAACCACTCCGATTTTGTATTCTTTACCTACTTTTACACGATCGGCAGCGTCAACATTTCCGTCTGATGATTCGGAAACGAATTTCATATAACGCCCGCCTTCTTCAAAAAACGGTTCAAAGAAATCAGCTTTTTCATCTTCTAAATTTGGATTAGAGGCTAAAGGACGTTGCGGAGTACAACCTTGTCCGCCACCTGAAAATCCTTTAAAAATGATACCATGCACCGCATTTTTCTTAGCTTGTGTAGTAGCTATAGTTGGATTTTTAGAGTATGACCAAACTTTAATTAAGTAGGTTCCGTCTTTACCGATTCCGACACATTCTATTTCATAACGCCAAGCTTTAGTAGCTTCGTCGGCTTTTCTTTGTTTTCTGGCAGATTGTCCGTAACCTATTGAAGTAATGGTTAGTAATACCAGCATAATCCATGCTCTTGTTTTCATATGTCTTTGGTTTTAGTTATTATTTTCCTTTCTTTTGAACGATTAGCATTCCAGGGTAAAAATCTTTACCGCTTACCTTTTTAAAGTAAGTTCTGTCTTCAGTGCTGTTCGGGTTTTCTTCGTCGGCACCATATCGGTTGTCCCAGATTGGTAGTTTGTCGTCGACTTTAATTGTTCCTACAACAACGTATTCTGTTTTTCCTTCTTTGTTGAGTACTTGTTCAAGTACATCGAATTTCGATTTGTCTGTCAAGCCTTCTTTTAAACCGATTTTAGCAGAAATTGGTTCGCCGGAATACAAAGGTGTTTTGGTTTTGAATTCGTCATGGTTTTTTTGAAGCTTAACAATTACCGCGTCAACCGCTTTAACAGTCGCTTTTTCGATGAGTTCTTCTTCTGTTTTTTTGGTAAATACTGAAGATTGAACGTCAGCCCAAGACGTGTCTGAACCAATATATTCTAATTTGAAGATTGTAGATTCTTCAAAAGCTTTTTTCTTTTCAGGAGTGATCGTTTTGTCGTCCGCCCAGTAATCGTTGTAAAAAATGGCAGCCGTTTCTTCATCCCAAACCAAGCGGTATAAATGGGCAGTTGTTTTAACCACATATCCTTTTCCGGCAACGGTTACAGCGGCAGAAGTTAAGGAAGTTGTTGCACTAACATCACCAAGACCGGCAGATGAAGCTACAGATCCGATAGCGTTTAACCAACCGCTTGCTTTTTTAGCTACTTCTTCTTTAGAAACATAGTTATAGTCATTGACTAAAATAAAGGTGTTTTTGATGAGTTCTTCACCGGCATCGGCCAATGTTTCTAACCCACGTTGGCTTGCTTTGGCTTTGGCTATATCCAAGGCATTGGCATCGTATTTTCCTCTATCTGCAATCATGTCCATATTGAAGCCGCCTTTTGCGCTTCTGTTGAACCATTTGGCAACGATATCTCTTGCCACATTATTTTCTGCTAAAAAGGCAGTAATGTTTTGAGATTCATCTTTGGCGTTCGAAGTTGGAATTACTCGATTTCCAAGGTTGTGATTGTTAAATTTTTCAGGAATCGGACCTTTTTCAAATGAAGCTCTGATGACTTCAGCATAAGGTCTGGTATCATCATGAATCATTAAAGTATAAAGAGAACTTCTGCGGTATTTGACTTCAGGATTAACAGCTTGAGTTTGGGCGTTTGTGTAGGTTATGGTTGTGAATAGGGTAAGTAAAAAGCTAATTGTTTTTTTCATTTCTTTGATTTAAGTGCATATTAGAATAAATAACCTACGGAGAATTGTATGGCAGTATTGAAAGCTCTGTCGTTTTCAGGTACAAAACTTCCGCCAACATTAGTTAGTCCTAATGTGTAACGCCCTTGAAAAATAACGCCGTTTTTAAGTTCATATTCTAATCCCGCTGCTACTGAAAAGTCCATAGTTTTAATGCCGTCAATGCTTTCGTTGGAAGTGTTGGTTTTGAACTTAGAATTTACCAAAAATCCAACTTGCGGCCCGGCTTCTAAACTTAATCCTTTAACCACCGGAAATTTGGCTAATACCGGCAAAGTAACGTAGTTCAATTTGATTCTTCCGCCTCCGGTTGCGTCAACAGTAGCACCTTGTCCGGAATATAATAATTCAGGTTGGATAGAAAAATTATCGCTAACAATGATTTCAGCTAAAAATCCTAGATGAACACTGGTTCTGATGCTTAATTCTTCTACATCTCCCATAAGGTTGGTTACATTCAGTCCACCTTTAATTCCTAATTTGATACCTTCTTCTCTTTTTGATTTTTGAGCATGAATGGTAACCATGCTACAAGTCAACAATAAAATAGTAATAATTTTTTTCATAAAATAGTCTTAAAATTTATGCAATAATACATTTTTTTTTACGATTCACAAGTCAGATGTTCATAAACCGTTGTTCTAATGTAAAGTGACTTTGATTTTTTTTGGTCCGAAAAATAAGAATGGTTTATTCCACAATAAAAAACCCCGATTCCAATAAGAACCGAGGTTTTAATATGGTGAATTAATAATTTTAATTCATAGGATTATCCCAAAGAAACTCTTTTGAAACCTGTAATTTCAACGTTGAAACCTTTAACATAATCACCTACTTTTTTGCTGTCATCTTTGATGAAGTTTTGATCCAATAAAGCTTTCTCTTGGTCTAAAGTAGTGTTGTCAGAAATAAAACGAGCTACTTTACCCGGAAGAATTTTGTCCCAAATTTGTTCCGGTTTGCCTTCCGCTTTTAATTCCGCTTTAGCATCTTCTTCTGCTTGTTTTAAAACTTCAGGAGTTAATTGAGAGAAAGAGATATATTTAGGAACGTTTTTCAAAGTTTTTCCTAAGCGTTTTGCTTCTTCATTATCTTTTTCGATTACAGCAATACGAGCAGCCAATTCAGAAGCAACGAAAGCAGGATCAAAATCTTTGTAAGATAATGTATCAGCGCCCATAGAAGCTACTTGCATAGAGATGTCTTTGGTTAAAACATCAGCGTTGGCAATTGGTGCAGAAATGGCAGTTAAGGCAGCAATTTTGTTTACGTGAACATAAGATCCAACGAAAGCGCCTTCTAAGATTTCGAAACCACCGATTTCGATTTTCTCACCGATAACACCGGTTTGCTCGATTAATTTTTCAGCTACAGTGATTCCGTTGAAATCAGAAGCTAAGAATTCTTCTAAAGAAGAGAAGTTGATTGCTTTTTCAACTAATTCTTTAGCCAAAGTTACGAAAGCCTCATTTTTACCTACGAAATCTGTTTCGCAGTTTAAAGTAAGGATGGCTCCTTTAGTATTGTCAGCATTGATAAAAGAAACAGCAGCTCCTTCAGAAGACTCACGGTCAGAACGGTTAGCAGCTACTTTTTGTCCTTTTTCTCTAAGGATTTGAATCGCTTTATCGAAATCGCCTTCCGCTTCAACTAAAGCTTTTTTACAGTCCATCATTCCGGCACCTGTAGTTTGTCTTAATTTATTTACGTCTGCAGCAGTAATTGTTGACATAATATTTTTTGTTTTTTTTAAATTGAAAACTCTTTTAAAGTAAATTACGAATTACAAATTTCAAATTACGAGTCATGATAATCCGTAATTCTTAATTCATAATTCGTAATTATTTTGTTTTACTCTTCAGTTTTGGTTTCTGTAGCTTCTACTTCAGGAGCTGCTTCAACAGCCGGAGCCGGAGCTGCAGCTACTTCTACAGTTTCTTCAGCGTCAGTTTCAGGAGCAGCGTCAGCAGTTCTGTTGGCTAATCCGTCTTTTACAGCGTCGGTTACTAAAGATAAAATTTTATCAATTGATTTTGAAGCATCATCATTGGCTGGAATAACGTAATCTACTTCACGTGGATCAGAGTTAGTATCAACCATTGCGAAAACTGGAATGTTTAATTTTTGTGCTTCTTTTATTGCGATATGTTCAGCTTTGATATCTACTACGAATAAGGCAGCAGGTAATCTAGACATGTCAGCGATAGAACCTAAGTTCTTCTCTAACTTAGCACGTAAACGATCAACTTGTAATCTTTCTTTTTTAGACAAAGTCATGAAAGTACCGTCTTTTTTCATTTTATCAATAGAAGCCATTTTTTTAACGGCTTTACGGATAGTAACGAAATTGGTCAACATACCACCTGGCCATCTTTCAGTGATGTAAGGCATGTTGCATGCTAATGCTTTTTCAGATACGATATCTTTTGCTTGTTTTTTGGTAGCTACGAAAAGTATTTTTCTACCGGAAGCAGCAATTTTTTTCAAAGCTTCGTTAGCTTCTTCAATTTTAGCTGCAGTTTTATATAGGTTAATGATGTGAATACCATTACGCTCCATATAAATGTAAGGAGCCATGTTTGGATCCCATTTACGAGTCATGTGTCCGAAGTGAACACCGGCTTCTAATAATTCTTTAACTTCAATTTTGTTTGCCATTGTGTAATAGTTTACGTTCCGTTGGTTAGCAATTTTCAAGTAGCTCTTGCGATGGTCTTGAAAATTTAGATGCTAAACTAATTCCTTTTTCAACAAAAAGAATATCGGCAACTTGTTTTTTAATTTCAATACTAAATGAACGAATAAAACTTCTAATCGATTAACGTTTAGAGAATTGGAATCTCTTACGTGCTTTTTTCTGACCGAATTTTTTACGTTCAACCATTCTTGGATCTCTTGTTAGTAATCCTTCTGGTTTTAGGATAGCTCTGTTTTCAGCTTCTACTTCGCACATTGCGCGGGCGATAGCCATTCTTACAGCTTCTGCTTGTCCTGTAGTACCACCACCATATACATTTACTTTTACGTCAAAGTTGTCAGCGTTGTTTGTCATAGACATTGGCTGTAATACTTTGTACTGTAAAGTAGCTGTTGGGAAGTAGTTGTTGAATTCTCTTTTGTTAACGGTAATTTTTCCTGTTCCTTCCGAAACATAAACACGTGCCACAGCACATTTTCTTCTACCGATTTTGTGAATAACTCCCATTACTTTAAGTCGTTAAGGTTTACGGTTTTCGGTTGTTGAGCAGCATGTTTGTGCTCTGGACCAACATTTACATTCAAATTGCGGAATAATTCAGCACCTAATTTGTTTTTAGGCAACATTCCTTTTACAGCTTTTTCCACTAATAATGCAGGGTTTTTTTGTTGCATTACTTTAGCAGTCAAGCTTCTTTGTCCTCCTGGGTAACCTGTGTGTCTGATGTACGTTTTGTCATCTAACTTGTTACCAGTCAAGTTGATTTTCTCTGCGTTGATAACAATTACGTTATCTCCACAATCAACGTGCGGTGTATAACTTGGTTTGTATTTACCTCTCAAAAGCATCGCTACTTTTGAAGCTAAACGACCTAAGTTATGACCTTCAGCGTCTACAACGATCCATTGCTTATCGGCATTGGCCTTGTTTACTGAAACTGTCTTGTAGCTTAATGTGTTCACAATAATTTATTTTAATTAAACATTCCATCCCCAATAAAGGGGTTGCAAAAGTACAATTAAATATGATAAAAGCAAATACCCTTTTTTAAATATTTTGCTAATCTACTGCTTTTTACCTAAAATCCTAGAGGTGAATAGCCTTAACAGCAGTTCTATTATTTGAAATCTGCTCTGTAAGTCATATAATTTTCTGTTTTTTTCGATGAAGTTTCATAGCCGGGTTGAAGGTTGCAGCAGAAATTTTACTATTTTTACACTTTAACCCAGAAAAAATGAAGTCGAAAGCCACCTTAAAACAAATTGCCAAAGAGTTAGGCGTTTCTGTTTCCACTGTTTCCAAAGCACTCAACGGAAGTCCGGAAATCAGCGAGCCTACCAAACAACGTGTTCAGGAATATGCGAAGCTAAAAAACTACAAGCCGAATGTGATTGGTTTGAATCTTAAAAATCGTCGCACCAAGACTATAGGAGTCATTATTCCTAATATATTAAACTCGTTTTTTGCTAAGGTATTCAGCGGTATTGAAAAAGTGGCCGACGAAAAAGGGTATAAAGTGATTACTTGTATTTCCAATGAATCTTTGGAGAAAGAAATCAATGCGCTCGAAATGTTGAGCAATGGTACCATCGACGGTTTTATTCTTTCTATAGCCGAAGAATCTCAAAAGATGCAACAATACAGTCATTTTACTTCTATCATTAATGAAGGCACGCCTATAGTAATGTTTGATCGTATAGCCGATGAAGTGAATTGCGATAAAGTAATTGTAGACGATTTTGAATCGGCGGTGAATGCTACCGAACATTTAATCAAAACCGGCTGTAAAAAAATAGCCTTGCTTTCTGCCATAGATAATTTAAGTGTTGGGAAACTCAGGGCCAAAGGATTTTACAAGGCCTTGGAAAATCATGGGATGAAAGCCGATGATAATTTGGTTATCTTAACCAATAACAACGAAGAATTCAACGATAAAATAGGCGGCTTTTTTATCAAAAATAAACCTGATGGCGTTTTTGCTTTAGACGAACACGCTTCGGTAACAGCTATGAAATTGGGTATTCAAAACGGTTACAAAATTCCGCAAGAATTATCATTAATTGGTTTTGCTGACGGTGTTTGGTCACGTCGTATGACGCCAAGTTTGTCTACGGTGAGTCAGCACGGTCCTGAAATAGGAGAAGTGGCGGCCCAACTGTTGATAGACAAATTGGAAAGTGAAGCCGACACCTATACTTTTACTACAACCACTATCAAAACCGAATTGCGTCAAAGAGATTCGACCAGAAAGTAATAGGTCTTATAGGTTTTTCTTAAGACATTACTTTGTTCTTATAAATCCAAGAAGTGTTTGAAAAACGTCTTTTTGGTTTCGAGGTATTTTTTACTTTCCTCTGATGCTTTGATTTCAATAGGAATTCGGCCTTTTAAAACAATAGGCGAGTCATCAAAAACAGCTATTTTCTCAGGATTGTTGGTTAGTAAATAAACCGACTTCACTTTCAAGTCAGATAAAATGACTAAGGCGTCTTCGAACGATCGGGAATCAGCGGGTAAGCCTAATTCTAAATTGGCTTCTACTGTATCTTTCCCTTCTTCTTGGAGCTTGTAAGCCTTTAGTTTATTGATGATGCCGATATTTCTACCTTCTTGTCGCAAGTAAATCAAGATACCGCCGTTTTCTTCAAAATATGCCAAAGCACTATGCAGCTGTTTGCCACACTCGCATTTTTTAGAATGAAAAATATCTCCGGTCAAACATTCCGAGTGGAAGCGAACAGGTACTGTCGTGTCAAAATTGGTTTTTTCATGAATTAAAACGATGTGAGGCATCCAATCGTTCTCGTTCTCAGAGTAGGCGATAATTTTAAAATTTCCCCAATCGGTTGGCAGTATGGTTTCAACTTGATTTTGTAACATCACAATTTTCTTTTTCCAGCACCACAAAATTAGCTAAAATGTTGGAATGCTATCCTTATAAATGATAAAGTTGGAAGACTTAGTTGATTGACAAGGAAAATATTACAGTATCCAGGCGCAACCAATTTTTGATTTTAGTATCCATAAATGGTTAATGGGTTGTTTTTATGAGATTTATAAAGTTATTTTTTTTGATGTTGGTTATTAGTATGCCGTCTTTGTCCGTCGGGCAACAAGTTACGGATGTATTTGAAGTCGCTCGCAAAGGCACCATCAGCCAAGCCGAAGCTATTGTAAAAACCAATCCCAAAGCTTTTGATGTAATTAACGAAAACGGATTTTCTCCTTTGATTCTCGCATGTTACAGAGGCAATAATGAAGTGGCCAAGTTTATCATTTCTCAAGGAGCCGACATCAATGCCAAAAGTGATATGGGTTCAGCCTTGATGGCTTGTATAGTAAAAGGGAATAATGAAATAGCCCAATTTTTGATTGCTAATAAAGCCGATTTAAATCTCGTTGACAACCAAGGAACAACCGCACTAATGTATGCGGTTCAATTTAAAAACACAGCCATCATTAAACTGTTATTGACCAATAATGCCAATAAGGAATTGAAGGACAATAAAGGAAAGACGGCCTTTGAATATGCTGTTTTTTCCAACGATGAAGCAATAATCAACCTTTTAAAATAACCAATATGAAAAAAATTACACTCTTACTCTTACTACCGGTTTTGGGATTTTCACAATCCAAAGTGTCCAATACCGTTTCGGTTTCCAATAGTAATGTTACTATTTTGCTCAATAATACTACTCAAACAGCTACGTTAACTTTAATCGGTCCGTCTGACCGTTGGTTGGCCGCTCAGTTCGGTTCTTTCTCTGGCGGAATGGAAGCTGATAGTGATGTTGTTTACTACAACGGCACTATTTTAGTAGATGCAAAACACAACGGAATAGGTATAGCGCCAAGTGCCGATGCTCAAAACAATTGGACCGTTACCTCGAATTCTGTTACTTCCGGCGTCAGAACCATAGTGGCTACCCGACTATTTGATTCTCCGGACGCTACCGATTATAAATTTGATTATAGCGATACGACTTTAGGAATTGCTTTGGCGCAAGGAAATTCGGCTTCATTTAGTTTGGCTTATCATGGCGCAGCCAATAGAATTGTGAACACCGCAGTGCCTTTTACAACTTTGGGTGTTGCAGATTTTTCGCTGAACGCTGCTCAAATTTATCCCAATCCGACTACCGGTGATTTTGCCGTGCAATCCAAAACTTCACTAACACAGGTTAACATTTACACCCAAACAGGTGCCTTTGTCAAAACCATTACGGTTGATGAAGCCGATAACGCTGCGATTACAGTAAAAGGATTATCGACAGGCGTTTATTTGTTAGAATTGGTTAATGATACGGATAAAGCTTGGAAAAAAGTTATTGTAAAATAAGTTGGTTTATAATTAGTAAAAAAGCCGAAGTCAATAGCTTCGGCTTTTTTTTATTCTTTAGTAAACTCAAACTCCATTCCGCCTTGTTTGAGTACCATTTTTTGATCACTGAAAATCAGTTGAATTCCGGCTGTTTCAAAAACAAACTCGGTTTCACTTGTAGCCGTCAATGGGAATGCACTTTGTCCCGTGGCTTGTGCCGTCAATTGGCCATTGTTTTCTGCGATGGTGATTTTTATGGGTACACTTTTAGAACTGTAAGTGCCTACATATTTGGCGCGTAGGGTTTCTGAAACAGCAAAGCCTTTTACATCCGGGAATTGGTAATCTTTACCATAGAACAAACTCAATACGCCAATCATAATGTCGTTGCGATTGAAATTATCTCCGTTGACCACTATGGCAAAACCGGTTTTTTCTTCGATGTTATAGCCGGCTGCTGCCCTGAAATTTTCAATGCCGCCGGTATGTCCGTAAAATTTTCGTTCTTCAAATGGAGCAATGACTAAGCCTTTGCCATAGGTGTCTTTAAAGGTTTTCATTTGGGCTAATGACGCAGCAGAAACGAGTTTGCCGTTAAAAAGTCCGCTTAAAAATAAATTCAAATCGTCCGGCGTTGAGGCAATGGCTCCGGCGGCAAAGGCTAAGCTATTATGCCACTCAGGAGTTTGCTCCCAAACGTTTCCGTTAAAGGTAAAAGAATAGCCTTCGTTTTGACCCGGCTCAATCTTTACGGGAAAAGAGGTGTTTTTCAAACCTAATTTCTTTACAATGCGCGTATTTAAATTTTCGGCATAGGATTTTTTAGTGATGTCTTCTACAATATAGCCTAACAAATTGTAGTTCGAATTGCTGTATTTGAATTGCGAATCGGGTTCAAATGCCGAGGTGTAACCTTCGATGCGTTTGAGTAAATCGGCTTTTTTGTTTTCGATGTAAATGTATTGCGCAACCGTTGGATCATCGTTTAGGAAATCGGGAATTCCGGTTCTGTGGTGCAATAACATGGCTATCGTGATTTTATCGGCGTTAACCACTTTGGGATAAAATTGCGATAATTTGGTATCGAGTGATAGTTTTTTCTCATCTACCAATTGCATAACCATAGTAGCTGTAAAGGTTTTGGTAATCGAGCCGATTTTGAGTTTGGTTGCCGGATCTAATTTCTTCCCGCTCGACAGTTCCGCCAAGCCATAAGCTTTGGAAAAGACAATTTTATCTTTTTCCAATATAGAAAGCGAACCCATGAACTTGTTATTGGTGTATAAAAAGTTCAGTAAACTGTCAATTTTTTGAAATTTATCGGTTTGGGCAAATACCGATGATAATCCGAATAAAAATAATAAGAGAATTTTTTTCATGTTTATATTGGTTTATGTCGATGATTAATGCGCTTCCAGCCAATTTTGACCTACGCCCATTTCAACTTCTAACGGAACCGACATCGTAAAGGCATTTTCCATTTCATGTTTAATCATAGGCTTGATTTTTTCCAATTCAGAATGGTGAACGTCAAACACCAATTCGTCATGAACCTGCAACAGCATTTTGGATTTCCAATGCTCAGATATCAGTTTTCGATGGATGTTAATCATGGCCAATTTGATGATGTCGGCGGCACTTCCTTGAATAGGTGCGTTAACCGCATTGCGTTCGGCAGCTCCTCGAACCACTGCGTTGGCCGAATTGATGTCTTTTAAATAACGACGGCGACCCAAAACTGTTTGCACATAACCATGCTGACGGGCAAAATCGACTTGCTCGGACATGTACGATTTCAATTTTGGATAGGTTTTATAGTACGCTTCAATCAAAGCGGCACTCTCGCTGCGGGAAAGCGAAGTTTGGTTGCTTAACCCAAAAGCCGAAACCCCGTAAATGATACCGAAGTTTACCGTTTTAGCATTGCTTCTTTGTTCTTTGGTCACGTCTTCCAAAGCTACGTTGAATACTTTGGCAGCCGTGCTTCGGTGAATATCTTCGTTGTTTTGAAAGGCTTTGATCATGTTCTCTTCTCCGGATAAAGCCGCAATAATGCGTAATTCTATCTGAGAGTAATCTGCCGAAAGCAAACTATAGTTTTCGTCTCGGGCAATAAAGGCTTTTCGAATTAATCTGCCTCTTTCGGTGCGAATCGGGATGTTTTGCAAGTTCGGGTTGTTGGAACTCAAACGACCGGTTGCGGCTACAGTTTGCATGTAATCCGTATGAACGCGTTGGGTTTTCGGGTCGACTTGATTCGGTAACGCCTCAATGTACGTACTTTGGAGTTTCACCATTTGTCGCCATTCCAAAATATCCCGAACAATTTGGTGTTCGTTGGCCAAATAACTTAATACTTCTTCGCCGGTAGCGTATTGTCCGGTTTTGGTTTTCTTTTGTTTGGCACCACCGATTTTGAGTTTGTCGAATAAAATGTCACCCAATTGTTTCGGAGAAGCCAAATTGAATTTCTCCCCGGCAGTTTCATAGATTTTTTGCTCAAAATTGAGGATTTCCTTTTGCATATCAGCCGCCATGGCTTTGAGGAAGTTTACGTCTAAGCGAATGCCTTCCGCTTCCATATCGGCTAGTACCGGAACGAGCGGAATTTCAATTTCATCAAATAGTTTTTTGGTGCCGACTTTCTCCAATATCGGTTGGAAATGTTCTTTGAGTTGCAGTGTCACATCGGCATCTTCTGCAGCGTATTCTTTGATGTCTTCCAACGGAACTTCGCGCATCGATAGTTGGTTTTTACCTTTTTTGCCAATGAGTGTTTCGATAGATTTCGGGGAATATTTCAAATAGGTTTCGCTCAACACATCCATATTGTGACGCATATCCGGATTAATGAGGTAATGCGCAATCATCGTGTCGAAAAGCGGGCCTTTGATTTGAATGTCGTATTTAGCCAGCACTTTAAGGTCGTATTTCATGTTTTGACCGATTTTTTCGATGACTTCACTTTCGAAAAACGGCTTGAATTTGTTGGCTAAGATTTGAGCTTCTTCCTGATTTTCGGGGAACGGAACGTAAAACGCTTCGCCTTTGGACCAAGAGAATGACATGCCAACTAATTCTGCATTTAGCGCATCAATTCCGGTAGTTTCGGTGTCAAAACATACGGATGATTGGCTCATTAAATTTTGTAAAAACAATTTCACACCCAATTCGCCTTGGATGATCATATAATTGTGTTTGGTGTTTTCCAGGGTTGCGTAATAGGAGTGTTGTTTCGGTTCTCCGGTTTCTTCATCCGAAAAACCAAATAAGTCAAATTGCTCTTCGTTCGATTTTTTGGCCACGGGTTTTTTGGCCATTTTTGGAGCCTCAC
>JBEBBH010000314.1:0-3062 GCA_041158485.1 Bacteroidota bacterium
AAGATCAAAAAGTTGGTGATGCTTTAGCCGAATTGGGACAATTGGCCACTACGCCTGAAGCCAACATTATAAAATTACCTAATGTTTCCGCTTCTATTCCACAATTAACTGATGCTATAGCTGAATTACAAGCACACGGTTATGCCGTACCAAACTACACAGACAATCCGCAAACTGACGAAGAAAAAGCCATTAAAGCTGCCTACGCCAAAGTATTAGGTTCGGCTGTGAATCCGGTGTTACGCGAAGGAAACTCTGATCGCAGAGCTCCGAAAGCGGTTAAAAATTATGCCAAAGCCAATCCGCACTCTATGGGCGCGTGGTCTAAAGATTCTAAAACCAAAGTGGCCTTCATGAACGAAGGTGATTTTTACGGTACTGAAAAATCGGTTACCGTAGCCAACGCCGGGCAATTCAAAATTGAATTCGTAGCCCAAGACGGTACTGTAAAAGAATTAAAAGGCTTATCCAACTTAAAAGCAGGAGAAGTAATCGATTCATCGGTGATGAATTTAAAAGCCCTAAAAGCCTTTGTTTCTCAAACTATTGAAGAAGCCAAAGCCGCCGGTGTTTTACTATCGGCTCACTTAAAAGCTACGATGATGAAAGTGTCCGACCCGATTATTTTCGGCGCCATTGTTGAAGTTTATTTCAAAGATGTTTTTGCAAAATATGCTGACACATTCAAAGCCTTAGGTTACAAAGCCAATAACGGTTTGGGCGATTTGTACGCTAAAATTGCAGGTCATGCCCAAGAAGCCGAAATCAAAACTGCTATCGAAGCTGCCATTGAAAACGGTCCGGCTTTAGCCATGGTCAACTCTGACAAAGGCATTACCAACTTACACGTACCTTCTGACGTTATTGTAGATGCTTCTATGCCGGCCATGATTCGTACTTCGGGACAAATGTGGAACGCAGCCGGTAAAGCTCAAGATACGTTTGCTTTAATTCCGGATCGTTGTTATGCCGGAGTGTACGTTGCTACCATAGATGACTGTAAAACCAACGGTGCTTTAGACCCAAAAACAATGGGTTCAGTGCCCAATGTTGGTTTGATGGCGCAAAAAGCCGAAGAATACGGTTCGCACGATAAAACCTTCCAAGCGGAAGCTAACGGAGTTATTCGAGTTACAGATGCTGAAGGCAACATCTTCATGGAACAAACAGTTGAAGCCGGTGACATTTTCAGAATGTGCCAAACCAAAGACGCGCCTATCCAAGACTGGGTGAAATTGGCTGTAAACAGAGCTCGTTTGTCTGCCACTCCTGCCATTTTCTGGTTGGATGAAAACCGCGCTCACGACCGTGAAATTATCAAAAAAGTCAACTTATATTTAAAAGATTACGACACTACCGGATTAGATATCCGCATCATGAATCCGATTGACGCTACAAAAGTCACTTTAGAAAGAATTCGCCAAGGCCTCGATACCATTTCGGTAACCGGAAACGTATTGCGCGACTATTTAACCGATTTATTCCCGATTTTAGAAGTGGGTACTTCGGCCAAAATGCTGTCTATTGTTCCGTTGATGAACGGCGGTGGTTTGTTCGAAACCGGAGCCGGTGGTTCAGCACCTAAACATATTGAGCAATTCATAGAAGAAGGTTATTTGCGTTGGGATTCGTTAGGCGAATTTTTAGCGTTGGGCGCTTCTTTAGAGCATTTGGCACAAACACAAAACAATCCGAAAGCGATGGTTTTAGCCGAAGCCTTAGACGTAGCCACAGAGAAATTCTTAGCCAATGATAAATCACCTGCGCGTAAAGTTGGCGAAATAGACAACAGAGGTTCTCATTTTTATCTGGCGATGTATTGGGCTGAAGCTTTAGCGGCGCAAACCAAAGATGCAGCACTAAGTGCTAAATTTGCCGATGTTGCCCGTGAGTTCAACACTAACGAAGCGACCATTAACCAAGAGTTGATTGGCGCGCAAGGCAAACCACAAGATATTGGCGGGTATTACCAACCGGTAAAAGCTTTAACCGACAAAGCCATGAGACCAAGTCAGACTTTCAATACCATACTTTCTAAATTGGTTTAATGATAACCAATGGCAATAAAAAAAGCGTCTCGATTGAGACGCTTTTTTATTTTTGTTCTTCCAAGGTTCCGGCATTTTTCAAGATGATTAGTTTAGCCCTAACACCGGTCGTTAAATTCCATTTGTTGGTGGTAATCATGCCTTTCTTTTGATCGTAAATGACAAATTGGGCTGTATTAGGTCCGGATGCGCCTTGGTTCATCGCTTCAATTTCAATTTTATTGATGCCTTCATTCAAGTCCAGAAAAACTTCTTTATAATCTACATCTAACAATATGCCGTCAACTACTACTCTATCATTAAGCCAAATGCGAACCACATCGCCATCGGGTGCTTCGTGATCCCTACAAGCTATACTGATAACTTTGGTTCCGGTTTTGAATTGCCCTAAAAAGCTGTCACTCTTAAATTTCTCCAGAATTTCTCCATCGTTACTTTTTCTGTTCATTCTGTCCGTATACTGCTTCGCCGGGTTTTCAAACTGCTCTTGCTCCATGATGCTCTTCTCCGGCTCAATTTTACGGTTGAGTAAGGAAACGCTTTCCAACAACTTGTCTTTCTTATCAAAAATACTCGGATACGTAATCAATTTGGAAGAAGTTGGCGCCACTTGACCCGTCGGATTGGTAACCGGCGCAATTTTCAATGTCTTTTTAGGCAACTCAAATTGTGAGTAACCTTTTGCCATCGCCAAAAACAATACTATAAAAGAAAGCCAAGCCTTCATAACCAATTTTTTTTCAAAGGTAAATGTATTTATTTTAATCAAAACCGACTTTTTTAATTAACCTAAGATTAACAAATGATTAGTAGCAACTCCGGCATTTTATTAAGAATTTTGTAACATAATCTAACCCTATGTCAAAAAATACTTTTACTATCGTACTGATACTCATGATGAGTGTATCGCTACAAGCCCAAAAAAAGTTTACGATAAGCGGTGTAGTAGCTGACGAAAAAAATAAGGAAACACTTATTGGTGTGTCGCTTTTTGTACAAGAAACCAAAACCGGA
>JBEBBH010000315.1:0-8971 GCA_041158485.1 Bacteroidota bacterium
CCCAAGATTCGGTCATACGTATTTGTACGACGGAGGAACAGGAGAACGCTTCCACCAACCGGCAACAGTGGGTGTAATCTACATGTTGAAATTAGGACACATGGTAGACGATAAAATGCACGCACGTTCTATTGGTCCATACTCATTGATTACGCAACAACCGTTAGGAGGTAAAGCTCAGTTCGGAGGTCAGCGTTTCGGAGAAATGGAGGTTTGGGCTCTTGAGGCTTATGGTGCTTCAAGTACGCTTAGAGAAATTTTGACTGTTAAATCGGATGACGTAATCGGTAGAGCTAAAACTTACGAAGCTATCGTTAAGGGTGAAACTATGCCGGAGCCGGGATTACCAGAATCATTCAATGTATTGATGCATGAATTGAAAGGTCTCGGATTAGATATCAGATTAGAAGAATAAATCAGTAAACCAGTCTCAGTCTCAGTTGGCAATTACTGCTGACTGTGACTGAAAACTGCGACTGTAACATTTAAAAGTTTACGACTATGATGAATAGAAATAAAGATACTAAAAATACTATCAAAAGATTTGACAGAATTTCGATAGGACTAGCTTCTCCGGAATCCATCTTGGCTGAGTCAAGAGGTGAGGTTTTGAAGCCGGAAACTATCAACTATAGAACCCACAAACCGGAGCGTGACGGTCTTTTCTGTGAGCGTATCTTCGGACCTGTAAAGGATTTCGAATGTGCTTGTGGTAAATACAAAAGAATCCGTTATAAAGGAATCGTTTGTGACCGTTGTGGTGTTGAAGTAACAGAGAAAAAAGTACGTAGAGACAGAGTAGGACACATCAACTTGGTGGTGCCAATCGCTCACATCTGGTACTTCCGTTCGTTACCCAACAAAATCGGTTATATCCTTGGGTTACCGTCTAAAAAATTAGACATGATCATTTACTACGAAAGATACGTAGTAATCCAAGCCGGTATTGCTAAAAATGCAGATGGCGAATCTTTACAAAGATTAGACTTCTTAACTGAAGAAGAATATCTAAATATTTTAGATACGCTTCCGATGGAGAACCAATATTTAGACGATTCAGATCCGAATAAATTCATCGCCAAAATGGGTGCTGAATGTATTATGGACTTGTTGGCTCGCACCGACTTAGATGCTTTGTCATACGAGTTGCGTCATAGCGCTAACAACGAAACGTCTAAGCAAAGAAAAACAGAAGCGTTAAAAAGATTACAAGTAGTAGAATCTTTCCGTGAAGCAAACCTTAACAGAGAAAACCGTCCTGAGTGGATGATTTTGAAAGTAATTCCGGTTATTCCGCCTGAATTGCGTCCGTTGGTGCCGCTAGATGGAGGTCGTTTCGCTACTTCCGATTTGAACGATTTGTACCGAAGAGTAATCATCCGTAACAACCGTTTGAAAAGATTGATGGAGATTAAAGCTCCTGAAGTAATCTTAAGAAACGAAAAACGTATGTTGCAAGAATCAGTAGATTCATTATTCGACAATACGCGTAAAGCTTCTGCGGTTAAAACTGAATCAAACCGTCCATTGAAATCCCTTTCGGATTCCTTGAAAGGTAAACAAGGTCGTTTCCGTCAAAACTTATTAGGAAAACGTGTGGATTATTCTGCTCGTTCGGTAATTGTTGTTGGACCGGAAATGAAATTGTTCGAATGTGGTTTGCCAAAAGATATGGCGGCGGAACTATACAAACCATTCGTTATTCGTAAGTTAATCGAAAGAGGAATTGTTAAAACTGTTAAGTCGGCTAAAAAAATCATCGATAAAAAAGAGCCTGTAGTATGGGACATCCTTGAAAACGTAATCAAAGGACATCCGGTATTGCTAAACCGTGCTCCTACTTTGCACCGTTTGGGTATCCAAGCGTTCCAGCCAAAGTTAATCGAAGGAAAAGCAATCCAATTACACCCGTTAGTATGTACGGCGTTTAACGCGGATTTTGACGGTGACCAGATGGCGGTTCACTTGCCGTTAGGACCGGAAGCTATTTTGGAAGCACAATTGTTAATGTTGGCTTCTCACAATATCTTGAACCCGGCCAATGGTGCGCCAATTACTGTACCTTCTCAGGACATGGTTTTGGGTCTGTACTACATGACCAAAGAAAGATTGACTACTCCCGAACTTAAAATTTTAGGTGAAGGTTTAACGTTCTACTCTGCAGAAGAAGTAAACATCGCTTTGAATGAAGGTAGATTAGAGTTGAATGCTCGCGTGAAAATCAGAGCCAAAGACTTTAACGAAAACGGTGAATTAGTATACCAACTTATCCAAACTACTGCCGGTAGAGTGTTATTTAACGAAGTAGTGCCGGAAGCTGCCGGTTACATCAATGAGGTATTGACCAAAAAATCATTACGTGATATTATTGGTAAAATCTTAGCCGTAACCGACGTGCCAACGACTGCAGCTTTCTTGGATAACATGAAAGATATGGGATATAAATTCGCTTTCAAAGGTGGATTGTCCTTCTCATTAGGGGATATTATCATCCCGCAAAGAAAAGATGAATTAATTGCTGATGCTCGTGAGCAAGTGGACGGTATTACCATGAACTATAACATGGGTCTTATCACTAACAATGAGCGTTACAACCAAGTTATTGACGTATGGACTTCTACGAATGCATTGTTAACTGAGTTAGCGATGAAAAACATCCGCGAAGACCAACAAGGATTCAACTCAGTATATATGATGCTTGACTCCGGAGCGCGTGGATCGAAAGAGCAGATTCGTCAGTTAACCGGTATGCGTGGTTTGATGGCGAAGCCTAAAAAATCTACAGCAGGTGGTGGAGAAATTATCGAAAACCCGATTCTTTCCAACTTTAAGGAAGGTCTATCAATTTTGGAATACTTCATCTCTACGCACGGTGCTCGTAAAGGATTAGCGGATACCGCTTTGAAAACGGCAGATGCGGGTTACTTGACTCGTCGTTTACACGACGTTTCTCAAGACGTAATCGTAAACTCTGTAGATTGTGGTACGTTAAGAGGAATCGAAGTTTCGGCTTTGAAGAAAAACGAAGAAATCGTAGAAACTTTAGGAGAAAGAATCCTAGGACGTGTAGCATTACAAGATGTAATCAACCCGTTAACTAACGAAATCTTAGTACACTCAGGTGAGCAAATCACAGAAGCTATCGTGAAAGCCATCGAAGAATCTCCGTTAGAGAAAGTAGATGTACGTTCGCCATTGACTTGTGAAGCTAAGAAAGGTATCTGTGCTAAATGTTACGGAAGAAACTTAGCTACCGGAAAAATGACCCAAAAAGGTGAAGCTGTCGGTGTAATCGCAGCACAGTCAATTGGGGAGCCTGGTACACAGTTAACCCTACGTACCTTCCACGTTGGAGGGGTTGCCGGAGGTGTTTCTGAAGAATCAAGCATCGTTGCTAAATTCGGCGGTAGATTAGAAATCGAAGATTTGAAAACAGTAGTTGGAGAAGACAACGACGGTAACAAAGTAGATATTGTTGTATCTCGTTCAACCGAATTAAAATTGATAGATGTTAAAACCGGAATCTTATTAAGTACACACAACATACCTTATGGTTCTGTTATCAGTGTGAAAGATGGAGATGTGGTTGAGAAAGGCGCTATCATTTGTAAATGGGATCCGTATAATGGAGTTATTGTTTCTGAGTTTACCGGAAAAATTGCTTACGAAGATTTAGAACAAGGACAATCGTTCCAAGTTGAAATTGATGAGCAAACCGGTTTCCAAGAAAAAGTAATTTCTGAAGGAAGAAATAAAAAATTAATCCCAACCTTATTGGTTTACGGTAAAGACGGTGAGTTAATCCGTTCTTACAACTTACCGGTTGGAGCACACTTGATGGTAGAAGACGGAGAGAAAATTAAAGCCGGTAAAATCTTGGTTAAAATTCCTCGTCGTTCTTCTAAAGCCGGGGATATCACCGGAGGTTTACCAAGAATTACCGAGTTGTTAGAAGCTCGTAATCCATCTAATCCGGCCGTAGTGTCTGAAATTGACGGGGTAGTGTCTTTCGGTAAAATCAAACGTGGTAACCGTGAGATCATCATCGAGTCTAAATTTGGTGAGATTAAGAAATACTTGGTAAAATTGTCAAGTCAAATCTTAGTCCAAGAAAACGACTTTGTGAAAGCGGGTATGCCATTGTCTGACGGTGCTATTACACCGGAAGATATCTTAAGAATTCAAGGACCATCTGCTGTTCAACAGTACTTGGTAAATGAAATTCAAGAGGTTTACCGTTTGCAAGGGGTAAAAATCAACGACAAACACTTCGAAGTAGTTATTCGTCAAATGATGCGTAAAGTTCAAGTGCAAGATCCGGGAGATACTTTGTTCTTAGAAGAGCAATTAATCCACACCGCTGACTTCATTGAAGAAAACGATAAATTGTACGGAATGAAAGTAGTGGAAGATGCCGGAGATTCGGAAACTTTAAAACCGGGTCAAATTGTATCGCCACGTGAGTTAAGAGATGAGAATTCGATGTTGAAACGCAACGATAAAAACTTAGTTGTAGCTCGTGATGTAATCACCGCTACCGCTACTCCGGTACTACAAGGTATTACCAGAGCGTCGTTACAAACTAAATCGTTCATCTCAGCAGCTTCCTTCCAGGAAACTACTAAAGTATTAAACGAAGCCGCTGTAGCCGGTAAAGTAGATACTTTAGAAGGATTGAAAGAAAACGTAATTGTAGGTCACAGAATTCCGGCAGGAACGGGTATGAGAGATTACGATCATACTATTGTAGGTTCGAAAGACGATTACAATGAAATCATGGCCAACAAAGAAGAATACATTTACTAATCTTTAGTAATAGTTAATTCAATAAAAGCCACTACTTTATATTTTAAATGAGTGGCTTTTTATTTTACAATCCGTATAAGTTTTATATCTGATATCTAATATTTAAAATCTAATATCAAATGAGCGATAACAATCCACAACAAGGGCAAATCAACATCGAGTTGGATGAAAAAACAGCCGAAGGAATCTATTCTAATTTGGCCATCATTAATCATTCGGCTTCCGAATTTGTAGTTGATTTTGTAACCCTAATGCCGGGTGTGCCTAAGGCTAAAGTAAAATCGAGAATTGTGCTCACGCCCCAACATGCCAAACGTTTTCTGAAAGCGCTAAACGAAAATATTCACCGATATGAGTTGGCTAACGGCGAGATTAAGGATACTGAGCAACCGCAAGTTCCTTTGAACTTCGGACCTGCAGGCCAGGCCTAACCAACCGCTGTAAATAATAAAAAACCTCTTCCTTAAACGAAGAGGTTTTTTATTATGCCTCAATTCCCATCTTCCTAAAAAGCTGCAATTGTTTTTGAACATTTCTTAAAAAATTAACGTTATAATAGTTTTTTATTAACACGAAAACGTTATAGTTTGCACGTTGCTTTCTTCAAGTTCCTTTTTCTGAATATTATTATTTATGTTTATGATGTCAAATATCACTCAGCATTTTTGAGTTTTCTAAAAAAATGTAAAACTTAAATTATCAAACTATGAAGAGACTTTTACTCAATGTGTTTTTAGGTTGTTTTTACGTAATGGCAGCATTCTTTTCTGTAGAGACTGCAGCACAAAACGTTTTTAGTGGCGAACCGGTACAATGGGTGGGAAGACCCAACGGTTATTCTACCACACCTTACAATTCAGATTACAGAACCACAGGTTACAGAAAAATTTCAACTACTGCAACCAATCCAAACGATGGAAGAGGACAATGGGCTACGACCATCAATGTACAAAGCTCAGGGGGCAACATTAGCCCGGATAATATGCCTGGCGGTGGCGGAGCCGGTTGGTTGTTGATCTCAGGGCCTTCCTCCAACCGCTTCCAAAATAAATGGAATTTTAGCGGAGTAGGACAGGCGGCCCTTAATGCTATTAACAACATTACCCTGCAAGGCGGCGGTCAAGACATGGGATTGAACATGGGCACTAGCGGTTATTATACTTTTGTAATGCGCGACAATGGCTATGCCAGCACCGATGTTTACATCGCCTATACCGCAAGTGCACCGGTAACCGTAACCAACGGTGGCGTGTCTTATTCGGGCGGCGCACCGGTTATTGGTATCAGTACCGGCGTAACACCTTCTTCTGGTGAAAATGTTTATGTTCGTTACCGAGTAGGAACCAACGATTTTACGGCCAGTACCGCTTTGGTACAAGCTACAGGTTCCGGAAGCTCTTGGTCGGCTACTTTGCCAACACAATCTTGTAACGCAACCGTTTATTATTACGTATTTACCAGTACCCGAACCCTAGCACAGTTGAATGCCGATTCAGAGCAAAATCGTTCTTTAGCGGCTATGCGATATGATGATAATTTCGGGGCTAATTATTCGTTTACGGTTTCCCAATCTACAGCAGCAGTGTTGTCGGGTGGCGCTTCTCTTTGTGAAGGACAAAGTACTAATTTGCAAGTGGCGGTTACCGGTGGCTTGTCGCCTTATACTGTGGTTTACAGCGACGGAACTTCCAATTTTACAGTGTCTAACTATACTTCCGGCGCTGATATCTCGGTGTCGCCTTCTTCCTCCAAAACTTATACTTTGGTTTCGGTAACCGGCAGTAATAGTTGTGCCGGCACCGGTTTGTCCGGTAGTGCTGTAGTAACGGTTAGTCCGAATGTAACTTATTATGCTGACAGTGACGGAGACGGTTTTGGAAATCCTGCTGTTTCTCAAGTAACTTGTACCGGCGCACCGGCTAATTACGTAACCAATAGTTTAGATACTAACGATGCGTTGGTAACTTACCTTGATACTGATGGAGATGGTTACGGAACTACGACTTTAGCGCCTTCAGGAGCGACGAATGATACGGATTGTGATGATAGTGATAATACCAAACACGCAACTTTCTCTTTTTATGCTGATACCGATGGTGATGGTGTAGGTTTTGGAAGTTTGGTAAACGGTGTTTGTGCGGTAGATGCTAACACGCCTCCAACAGGTTATTCTTTAACCAATACTGATTGTTCACCAAATGACGGTGCTACTTACCAAGAAGGAACTTTTTATGCTGATGCCGATGGCGATAATTATGCCACTGACAACACTGCAGTTGTTTTGTGT
The DNA here is from genome assembly GCA_041158485.1 of Bacteroidota bacterium. GTDB lineage: Bacteria > Bacteroidota > Bacteroidia > Flavobacteriales > Flavobacteriaceae > Flavobacterium. The sequence goes on from JBEBBH010000315.1 coordinate 7,094, forward strand.
TACGGCGCTTCAGAGCCTACGGGTTACAGTGTCCTAAATTTAGGAGTAGACTGTGACGATGCAGTAGCTGCCATTAACCCGGGCGCTGTCGAAATTTTATACAATGGTTTCGACGACAACTGTAACGGTCTTTTGGACGAAGGCAACCAAATTATTGCTAATATGGTTAACTGTGGTACCACCTTATCCACTTTAAGTTCATTAATTTATTGTGTAAGTACTCCCGGCGTAAATGGTTACCGTTTTGAAGTGACTAATACTGCTACCAACCAAGTGCAGACTATTGATAGACTTACTCAGTATTTCAGTTTGACACAGTTGGCCAGTTACGATTATGCGACTACTTACTCAGTGCGTGTAATGGTAAGAAAATCAAGTAATAATGTTTGGTTAGGCTATTACAGCTCGGCTTGTTTGTATTCAACACCACCGGTTATTGCACCTTCAGGCGGTGCGGGAACGACTCAGTTGCAAAATTACTGCGGACAAACCTTGCCGACTATCAGCACCATTTTAGCGACCACCAGTTTGCCGGGTGCTACAGGATACCGTTTTAGAGTAACAGATGCCAATACCAATGCCGTTCAAACTATTACCAGAACTTTACCTTGGTTTACGCTTACCATGTTGGGTTCTTACAACTACGGTACAACTTATGCGATAGATGTAGCGGTTAAAACCACCGGAAACTATTCAGATTACGGAGCGCCTTGTTTTGTAGGTACTCCTGCAGTTCCAACTTTAACTAATTATTGTGGTGGCGCTCTTGTGCCCGGTAAAACAACTTTTATAGCCACGTCAAGTTTAGATAGGGTTACAGGTTACGAATTTACAGTAGACCGATACAATGAATCGTTGGAGTTGGTTTCTACTTCTGTTGTGGTAAAATCTCTTAACCGATTTAACTTTAACGATATCACGAACTATGCGCCTAACGCTACCTACAGTGTAAGAGTTAGAGTGTTTACCGCAGGAACATGGTCGCCGTATAGTGATGCTTGTGAGATCGTATCACCGGGAGCTGCAAGACAAGGAGATACCAAGGCGGTTGATTCAAGTTTGTTTAGTGTGGTAGCATATCCGAATCCGTATGATTATCAGTTTAGTTTCCGTATGGAGAGTTCAAGTCAAGCGCCGGTTAGTATCAAAGTATATGATATGATTGGTAAGTTGATTGAGACCCGCGAGGTTGCTGCGGCTGATATGCCGGTAGTGTCTTTAGGAGATCGTTATACTTCAGGGGTTTACAATGTGGTTGTAACACAAGAAGACAATATAAAAACGTTTAGAATGATAAAGAGATAACCACTATAATTTTTCAATGCCAACCCCGCTCTAATGAGCGGGGTTTTTTTATGGTTTTTACCATGTCAATCGAGGACAAAATAACTGTCACCGTTGGTAAGGTTGACTGGGCTTAGATAGGGCTTAAGTACGGCTTAAGTAGGGCTTTGGTATAAAGGATAACTACCGTAGGCTATATCAAAAAAAATACTTTTTTATTGCAATCGTTTTTTGAAAATTGTGACCAAAAAGCGACTTTATGTTCGGTTTGATTGCGACCGTCTCGGGTTGGTTTTTAATTGGTTTTAAGCTGTTAAAAACCCAAAAAATACCCTGCTGTGTTGGGGTTAAAAACAAGTTTCGGATGTTGATGGTTTTGTCGTTGCTAACGGTAAAATAAAGACTTGTATTACAAACTTAACCGCTTGAAAATTAATGATTTTCTTATGTTTTTTTAAAAATGTATTTTTTGTGATTGTTTTCTTAAAAAGTATGCTAACTTAATTTGGAAATGTTAAAATTATGGTTACTTTTGGAGGCTTGTTTTTGCGTATCGTGGGGATGCCCAAAAACGGTTTCTAAACATAATCAAAC
>JBEBBH010000316.1:0-3236 GCA_041158485.1 Bacteroidota bacterium
CTATCGTTTTGAACTCCGACTGGCATTATGCTTTGAGTCATCACTACACTTTGGGTATTGCTCTAGGATTAATTGTTGGAAAACCACTCGGAATTATGCTACTGAGTTATTTAGCGGTAAAACTTAAGATTAGCCGTTTGCCGAGCGATTTAAACTGGAAGTCTGTCTTAGGAGTCAGCTTTTTAGGCGGTATCGGATTTACGATGTCCATCTTCATCACTCTCCTAGCCTTCTCGGATGGAGAACATATCGACAACGCTAAAATCATGATTTTGGTTTCATCTTTGATAGCCGCTCTAATCGGATTGCTGTATTTAAAATCAGTCTTGAAATCTAAAAACGCTTAATACCACTTTTTCTTTTTGAAGTAATAAATCATTCCCAAAAGCAAAACCAACATTAAGGCCAATACTAAAAAGTAACCGTATTGCCAATGGAGTTCCGGCATGTTATCGAAGTTCATTCCGTAGATACCTACAATGAAAGTCAACGGCATAAAAAATACGGAAACAACGGTCAGCGTTTTCATCACCTGATTCATCTTTTGATTTTGTGCCGAAAAATAAAAATTAGATGCACTGTCAAGCGACGTCAAATCGTATTCAATTTGCTCCAACAATTCCAAACACTTTTGATGCAAACGCGAAAAGAAACTGTAGTTATCGTGTTCTATTGTATTAAACACATTGTCGTCTTTGATGCTTTTAATAGAATACAATGAATCGCGCAACGGAATAATCGATCTTTTCAAAAAGTTAAAATTGTCTCGATGCTTTTCGATTTGTTCTAATATTTGCGGACTCGTACTGGTTTTAGAAAGATTGATCAGTTCCTCCACTCGATCTTCTTCGTTCTCGATAGTAATATAAAAATTCTCCATCACGGCATCTAATAACAAATACAATAAATAGTCGGCTTTCTTATCTCGAACTATTCCGGAATGTGTTCGGATGCGTTCGCGAATGTGGGTAAAAAAGTCGCTTCGCTTTTCCTGAAACGAAACCAAAATGCCGTTTTTCAACAAAAAACTGATCTGCTCAACGGCTATATTATCGCTGTTTTCCACCGGCAACAACGATTTAATATTAAAGAACAACACCTCGTGATATTCATCTAATTTGGTGCGTTTGGTGGTATTCAAAATATCGCCTAACATAAAATTATCGACTTGCAAAAAATCGCCCACAGCCTTAATAATATCTGTATCATTGAGTCCGTGAATATTAAGCCAATTCACTTTCTCATACGCCATACATTTTCCCAATTGCGAAGTGGAAAACTCCTTAAACTCGGTCAAATCGTTTGTGTCATAGACAAACAATTGCATTTCCGTTTTGGTATTTTTGTGTACACCGGTGTAGTCTAAAAAAGTCGGTTGTACTTTTCTGCCCTTTTTGTATTTAATTTTTCTCACGGCTTCTAAATTTGTCTAAAATTAAGCATATTTAGTTTTTTCAAACTATTTTTACCAAAAATCAACGCATGCAAACGCTAATTATCAATATCAAAGAACTACTGCAAGTCCGTGAAACACCAATCGATAAAGTTTCCGGTAGTGACATGGCTGTTTTACCCTCGATAAAAAATGCCTTTCTGTTGATAGAAAATGATACGATAGCCGCTTTCGGCAGTATGGACAATTGTCCGAAACTTAATCCTGAGAACACCATAGATGCCACCGGGAAAATAGTCCTTCCTTCTTGGTGCGACAGCCATACGCATCTGGTATATGCCGGGAATCGAGAGCAGGAATTTGTGGATCGCATTAACGGTTTATCGTATGAGGAAATTGCCAATCGCGGTGGCGGTATCTTAAATTCGGCCAAACGGTTGAATGAGACTTCAGAAGCCGAAATTTACCAACAATCGAAAAAGCGTTTGGAAGAAGTAATCCAACAAGGCACCGGCGCCATCGAAATCAAATCGGGATACGGTTTGACGGTGGAAGGCGAACTGAAAATGTTGCGCGTGATAAAAAAATTAGCCCAAGACTATCCGATTGCTATTAAGTCGACTTTCCTTGGAGCCCATGCTTTTCCAACGGAATATAAAGAGAATCACTCAGCTTATATCGACATTATTATTAAGGAGATGTTGCCTAAAATTGCCGAAGAAAATTTGGCAGATTATATTGATGCTTTCCTGGAAACCGGTTATTTTTCAGTAGCCGAAACCGAACGCATTATGGAAGCCGGGAAACAATACGGTTTGCGCGCTAAAATTCACGTGAACCAATTTACTGCTATTAGCGGAATTGCCGCTTGCGTGAAGCATAAGGCTCTTTCGGTAGATCATTTAGAAATTGTAACCGAACAAGACATAGAAGCGCTAAAAAACACCGAAACCATGCCGGTAGCATTACCAAGCTGTTCTTTCTTCATCAGTATTCCGTATACACCGGCGCGCCAAATGTTGAATGCCGGTTTGCCCTTGGCTTTGGCAACCGATTTCAATCCGGGCACTACGCCTTCGGGGAATATGAATTTTGTAGTGGCTACGGCTTGTATCAAAATGAAAATGACGCCGGAAGAAGCCATCAATGCGGCCACTATCAATGGTGCTTATGCAATGGGTTTATCGGCTACACACGGTAGTATTACAGTAGGTAAAAAAGCCAATATAATTATTACTAAACCGCTGCATTCTTTCTATGAAATTCCGTACGCCTTTGGCAGTAATCCGGTGGAACAAGTTATGCTTAACGGGAAATTAATCTCATAAAAAAAGTCCTTCGTATGAAGGACTTTTTTTTATTGTATTCCAAATGGATTATCGCAAAGAGAAACTGCTTTTAGAAACCAATTCGCCTTTGTCGAATACATTGACAAAGTAAGTACCTTTGGCAAAATGTTTCCCAGGTAATTGCTCTTTCACGTCAACAGTTTTGTTTTCATATTTTACAGTGGTTGTAAAACTGTAAGTCAATGAAGTATCACCAAAAGAAACGGTAGCTTTATCTCCTAATACATTATTCTTCGCATCGATTACTTGAACATAGTATACTTTATCTCCTGATTTAGCAATTTTATTCTCAGCAATAGTAAAGCTGATTTGAAGTAAGTCGGCACGACTGGCTTTATCAGTTTCAATTTGTTTTCCGGAACTTCTTTGTTTGTAAGCGGCCGTTTTTAAATTGGTTACCGTTAATTTTTGTCCTTTTTCAACTGTTTTAGCCAATTCTTCATTCTGACCGACTAACACTTGATTGTATTTTTTAGAATCTTCTAAAACCACTT
>JBEBBH010000317.1:0-4586 GCA_041158485.1 Bacteroidota bacterium
TACGGTACGCTACTCCGTAAACTCAATGCCAACTATAAAGAATTGAAAAAAATCGACTTATAAAATGAAAAAAATAGTTTTATTACTGTGCTCCTTATTTTTAGGAGTGGCTTTTGGACAAAAAAGTGAAAATTCTTTGTTGTGGAAGATTTCAGGAAACGGACTTAAAGAACCGTCTTACTTGTTTGGCACCATTCACATTACTTGCGACGCTACCCTATCTGAAAAAGTAAAAACAGCCTTAGACAAAACCCAACAGCTGTGCTTAGAGTTGGATATGGATGATCCAAACCTGCAAGTTGAAATGATGAACAGCATGATGATGCAAAACGGCGTAACTATGAAATCGTTAGCCAAACCTGAGGATTTTAAAGCTGTTGACGCTTTTTTAACCACCAATTTAGGTTTCTCGGCAGAAATGTTAAATCCGGTAAAACCTTTCATGGTAAGTGCAATGCTTTATCCGAAAATGTTAAACTGCGAAACGCAATCGGTGGAAGCAGAATTAATTAAAATAGCCAAAGCCCAAAATGAAGAAGTCATCGGATTGGAAACCGTTGGTGAGCAATTAGCCGTTTTTGATGCCATTCCGTACCAAGCTCAAATGAACGAATTGGTGATTACCGCCAAAGACAATATGCAGCGCGATAAAACGGAATTGACAGAAATGATGGCGATTTACAAAAGCGAAAATGTAGAAGCAATGGTTACCTTCACGGAAAAATCACCTAATGCAATGACCTCTAAATACGGCGATGTATTGCTAAAAAACAGAAACCAAAATTGGATCAGCCGAATGACCACTATAGCCAAAAACAAACCAACCTTTTTTGGGGTAGGCGCCGCTCACTTGGGCGGAAAAGAAGGTGTAATTGCGTTGTTGCGAAAAGCCGGATTTACAGTAGAAGCGGTATATTAGCTCAGGGATAAGGCATAAGTTAAAAGGGATAAGTCATTGAAGCTTGTTCCTTTTTTTATTATATATGGACAACTTCAATTAATTTTGTAGCAATAAGATGAATTGAAAAATCCCGCTATAAACGGGACTTTACTAAACTTCTTCCTTGCTTTCTTTCTCCACTTGCCATCTGCGCAATTGATTCAAGCGTTCTTGTTCGGCCAATTCTTCGGTGGGAATAACCTTTAAGAAAGACGGATGTTGCTCTATGGCATATTCCACTTTCTCTACAATTTGCTCTATGGTTTCATTCTCGTAATCAATCACCAATGGCTCTTTGATGATAAACGATTGTAAAATGTTTTTCTTTTTCACTCTCAAGCCTTTTTTGTCGAATGAACGTCGGAAACCATCAATTACAATAGGCACTACTATAGGTTTGTGCTGTTTAATAATATGTGCCGTTCCTTTGCGAACCGGCTTGAAAGATTTGGTAGTACCTTGCGGAAAGGTAATTACCCAACCGTCTTCCAAAGCGATGCGAATGTTCTCGGTGTCATTAGGGTTGACTTCTCTTTTCTCAGTAACATCTTTCCCGCCACAACGCCAAGTGCGTTCTACTGTAATGGCGCCTACATAAGACAAAATTCGAGGCAATAATCCGGCTCTCATGGTTTCACTGGCGGCTACATAATAAATATTCATTTTAGGTTGCCACAAATAGCCTACATTTCGAATGTGATCTACACGCCCCGAGAGACTGGCATTGAATACGTGAAACATAGCCACTACATCGGCAAAATAGGTTTGATGGTTGGAGATGAAAAGCACATTAGTATCCGGTAAGCCTTTAATGATTTCGGAACCTTCAATATGAAGTTCGTTAAAACCACGGTACCGTCGGTGTGTTAATGCCCCGAAAATACGGATTAACCATTTCTTGATAAAAAGGATATGACCAAAAGGATTTCTTTTCAATAATCCCATAATTTTTTTGAATTTATCGCCGACTGCAAAAAAAATAACAGACGGGTTGCAAATCTAAAAAACTTAAACTTATAAAACCAATTTAAGCGTATCTTTCAGTTCGCTGAGCATCATAGCAGTGGCACCCCAAACAAAATGTTCGTTTACCTGAAATCCGGGGACTTCAATACTGCCGGCATAAGAGGTTTTCATTACAGTATTTACAATAATGTTGTCGTTCATAAAATCGGCGAAAGGAAACTCTACCAAACCGGCGACTTCTTCTTCTTGCAACACAAAATCGAGTTCCTTTTCGCTATAGCCTAAAAACGGATAGACCATAAAGTTACTCGGCGGAATATAGACTTCGGTAAACGGACGAACTAACTTGATATGATTTGGGTGTATACCAATTTCCTCATGGGTTTCCCTTAGGGCTGTATGACTCAGATCTGTATCCTCTTCCTCTACTTTACCTCCCGGGAAAGCAATTTGAGAAGAATGAACGCCATTATAACTCGTACGAAGTATAAGCGCCAAATGGGTTTGCGACGCTTTGGGATAAAACAGCATCATCACAGCGGCGCGTTTGGGTACGACTTTAGTAAAATCGATGGCTTTAATTAAATCCATACGATTGGATGGTGCCATTTTTACATGCGCATTGGTTGCCGGTAGCTCCGCATTTTGTATTTTTGGCGTGTATTTTAAAAACTCTTCAAAGTGCATTTTGATCGTTTTAGAAATATAAAATTACCGTAAAAAAACAAAGCATCCCACTTTTATCCTCACAAAATGTACAGTAAAGAAGAAGCGCAACAAATAAAAAAAGAATTTTGGACGGCCTTTGCCGAGGCTTATCCGAGAAAATGGTTGTTGTATGACACTAAAATTAAAGACGTTACTTTTAAATTTTACATCGATAACAAAAAGGCTCAAGTGTTGTTAGACATCGAGCCGAAAGACGAGGAAAAAAGAAAAATCTACTACGAAAAGATAGAATCGCTCAAAACCATACTCCACGAAGAATACTTACCGGAAGCCATCTTGGAGCGCAACTTTTACTTGGATAACGGTAAAGTCATCAGCAGAATTTGGATAGAAAAACTAAATGTCAGCCTGAACAATCGCAACTACTGGCCTGAGATTTTTGAGTTTTTCAGCGAAACGATGTCAAAGTTTGAATTGTTCTTTTTTGAATTTGAAGAATACATCAAAGATTTGGAAATGAATACCTAGCGAAGAATAACATCTTTAACGACTTCTTTCCCCAATTCTTCGTTAATCATTTTGATGATTTTTTGCTTGCCGTAACTTAGTTCTTCACGCAAAACTGCCGAAGTTAGGGCTACATACAAAGTAGTTCCTTTTAAAACCACTTCTTTGGTATAACTGTTTACGCCATTACCCATGAGGTTTTTCCAAGCTTGCTGTACGTCAATTTTATCCATACCGGACTGAAGCTTATTGGTTTCAATAAAAGCTTTCAATACGTCACCTATAGAACTTTCGTTGCTGAGTCGTTTGGCCATTACTTGAGTGAGAAAGGTTTAAACTTTTTGTAGGTATAAATAATATCTTGTTTGTTTTTAAGCACTAAAGTCGAATCTTCTAACAAAATGATTGCCTCATTCCACTTGCCGTAATCGGTTTTGCATTCTAAGAAAAAGGCATCATCAACCTCAAAGACTTTTAGGTTTTCTCGAATTCCGTTGGTTTTGAAAGTACCATCAAATTGCGGCATAACTTTTTGGCGAAAGCCTACTAAAGGTTGTCCGGTTTTAGCTGATTTAACCTCTATATAATCTATAGTTTCGTTAACCTTGTATTCTTTGGTTTCTCCGTTGTTAAATTCGACCTCTTTAATTTCCCAATAGCCGTTGAGCTGGGCTAAATTTTCTTTTTTCACCTCTGATTGACAAGAGAACAACAAAAAAGTAACGACTAAAAGAAGATTGTATTTCATAACAAGAGTACATTTTATCAAAGACAAATTTAATTCATTACACGGCAAAAGCGAGCAAAAACAAAATTAATATTATCAACATTAAACTATTTCATACATTTATAGTCCTACTGAAAAATCACATTACCATGAAAAAATTGTCCTCCCTTTTGCTATTCTCTTTTTTAACCTTCAGTTGTAGTTCAGATTCAGGCGATGAAACAGAGCCTACACCGGAAGCCATGTATTTTCCGCCCAGTGATGGCAGTAACACTTGGGAAAGCAAATCGATGACCGATTTGAATTGGAATCAAAATGCAGTACAACCCTTATTGGACTATTTAGAATTGAAAAACACCAAGTCTTTTATCATTTTGGTGAATGGTCGAATTGTGATGGAAAACTATTTTAACGGTCACAGTGCAACTACTCCTTGGTATTGGGCCAGTGCCGGAAAAACATTAACTGCAACAGTTACCGGAATAGCTCAGGAAGAAGGTCTTCTCAACATCAACAACAAAGTATCGGATTATTTAGGTACCGGATGGACAAGTGCGCCATTAGCCAAAGAAAATTTGATTACTTGCAAAAACCTCCTTTGCATGACTTCGGGCTTAAATGATGCTTTAGGAGATGATGTTTCGCCGGCCAACTTGCAATATGTAGCCGATGCCGGAACGCGTTGGGCCTACCATAATGTTTATGTTAAATTACAAGATGTAGTAGCGCAAGCGAGTGGACAAACATGGACCAATTATTTCAATACCAAACTCAGAG
>JBEBBH010000318.1:0-16598 GCA_041158485.1 Bacteroidota bacterium
TGCTGCCATGGATTGTTACGACACCGCTTTGCGTTATGCCAAAGAAAGAATCCAATTTGACAAACCGATTGCTGCCACCCAATTGCAACAAAAGAAATTGGCTGAAATGATTACCGAAATCACCAAAGCACAATTGTTGACTTGGCGTTTGGGGGTTTTAAGAAATGAAGGTAAAGCGACCACGGCTCAAATTTCAATGGCGAAAAGAAACAATGTGGATATGGCGATTAATATTGCCCGCGAAGCTCGTCAAATTTTGGGTGGAATGGGAATCACCGGGGAATACTCTATCATGCGCCACAGCATGAACTTAGAAAGTGTAATTACTTACGAAGGTACGCACGATATTCACTTGTTGATTACCGGCGCCGATATTACCGGTATGCCGGCCTTTAAATAAAATATTAAACAATCAATAAAATTGATATAAAATGCTTCTCAGTTCCGGGAAGCATTTTTATTTTTGTTCCGATAAATCCATATTGATGTATGGAACGTAAATACCAAAAAAAGCTATGACTATCGCTACTATTAATCAAACTATCCAACCACAAAAAGATATATTGTTACAACATCCGCTGTATGAAAAAGTAAAAACAATGGACGACTTACGTCAGTTTTTAGAATGTCATGTGTACGCGGTTTGGGACTTTATGTCGCTGTTGAAAGCCTTGCAAAACAAACTGACTTGCACGACTACGCCTTGGTTTGCCTCGGAAAATCCGGAAGCCCGTTATTTGATTAACGAAATTGTATTGGCGGAGGAAAGCGATTTGACATTAGACGGGAAACGTTTGAGTCATTTTGAAATGTATGTGGAAGCCATGCAAAGCTGTGGTGCTTCAACTACTGAATTGGAAGCCTTTTTGAAGAATGTAGTCGACACCAAAAACGTGTTCATCGCCATTAAGCAAAGTGACTTGCACGACAATGTTAAGGCGTTTCTCGATTTTAGTTTCCGAGTGATTGAAGAAGGCAAAGTGCATAAAATAGCAGCAGCATTTACTTTTGGTCGCGAAGATTTGATTCCGAATATGTTTACCGAAATCCTAAAAAACTTCCAACAAAACTTCCCGGATGTGGATTTGGCCAAACTGATTTACTATTTTGAAAGACACATAGAATTGGATGCTGACGAGCACGGCCCTATGGCGATGCAAATGATAAACGAACTTTGCCAAGACGACAGTCAGAAGTGGAAAGAAGTGGAAGAAGTTTCGGTTTTGGCGTTGGAAAAACGCATCGGACTTTGGAACGCTATTGAAGAAAAAATAGAAGCTCGTTTAGAGCTAGCCTAAAAATAAAAGTCAAACCAAAAATTCAGTTATGAAACGATTTTTTCAAATGTTAGCAGTTTTTGGTTTGGCTTTCGGGTTGAACAGTTGTTCAGAAGACCAACAAACTTCACCACCACCAACCCCAAGATTATTCAAATACTTGGCCTTAGGCGACAGTTACACTTACGGACAAAGCGTTTGCGAAGATTGTCGTTTCCCCGAACAATTGAAAGACAGTCTCGGACAGTATTTAACCACTGCTGATAATCTAGACATTAAACTCATTGCTCAAACCGGCTGGACGACCACCAATTTAAAAACGGCCATAGCCGCGCAAAACCTCACAAACGATTACAACTTAGTTACCTTACTCATAGGCGTCAACAACCAATACCAAGGCAAACCTTTTAGCTTATACGAACAAGAATTTCCGGAGTTGGTTGACATTGCTATTGCCAAAGCCGGAGGCAACAAAGACAGGCTAATTGTGGTTTCTATTCCGGATTATGCGTACACACCTTTCGGACAAGGTTCTGTTGCCATTTCAGAGGGCGTTTACCAATACAATGCCTTTGCGAGAACCTATTGTGAAAACAACGGTATTTCTTTTGTTTACATCACGGACATTACACGGCTTGGTTTATTACAACCTGAATTGGTGGCAACTGATGGCTTGCACCCTTCTACTCTGGCTTATGCGCAATTCACGGAGCGGATTTTACCTTTGGCTAAAGAAAAATTGGGATTGTAAAACTGATTCTTGAAGCAACACCGACTTATTCGCAAGAAAAAACTCTTTTGCTTTTTAACCTACACTTTGGCGGTGTTTGCCTCAAATTTTTCTCCTTGATTGCTAAGCTACTTACATTTGGTTAGTCAATACTAAATAAATTAAGATGCTTATTCGAAAACTTATGCTAATTGTAATCCTGCTCACCACGGGATTGACTAAAGCACAAACAGGCGTTACGGTTACTTATTACACCGGTACAACACAAAACTTTTCTATAGAAACCAATGGTAAATTGTATTTTGAAAACGAAGAGTTGTATTTGAAATCAAATAGTACAACGACACCAACAGTTATCCCGGTTTCTATTATTCAAAAAATTACTTTTTCCAATTCTTTGGGCGTTACCACTTTCGGAGATAATGAGACCAACCTGACTTTATACCCGAATCCGGCCTCAGACCTTATAAAAATTGGTGCTAACAGCAATGGTGAAATAGAAGTAAAAATGTATACTCTTACAGGTCAACTGGTACAACAAGGGAAATATTTTCCCAATGAGGCAATTGATATTTCTGCATTGTCCGGAGGAATATATTTGATCCAAGCTAATGGTGTAACTTTTAAATTTATAAAAAAATGAGCCGACTATACAGTACCACAGTATTTTTTTTGCTGAGTTTGACAGCGTTAGGCCAACAAAAAATAAGGATTCACAACTCCGGAAACACCATGTATGCTAAGGAGATAAGCGCTATTGACAGCATTAAACTTGACAACAGTTATGCTCGATTTAAACTTTCCGATGATGTTAATCCGTTACCCATCCAAAAGGCATTAATTGACAGTATCACCTTTACTACAACTGCGGTTAATTTGACCAAGATTTATATTATTTACAACGGCACCGACGATGCTACTATTATAAATCCGTATGCCAATGCCGGTGTTGCGATAACTGCTGTTGCAGGAACCGTAACCGTAACAGCTACTTCAGGAATTGACAACTTAGAGTACAATATTTTAGGATCAACAACCAACGGCAGTTTAACCATGACCACCGATAAAGATGTGAATTTGGTTCTAAACAACTTAACGTTAACCAATCCGAGCGGTGCCGCTTTTTATATACTGGGAAGCAAAACAGCTACTCTACACCTTACTCAAGGAACAACCAATACGCTTTCCGACGGAACATCCAGTACCCGAAACGGAACCATTCACAACAATGGTCCAATAATTATAAACGGAACCGGAAGTTTAACCATTACAGGTTTGAAAAAACACGGTATCAATACTTCTTCAACGCTAACAATTAATGGTGGCAATACTACAATAACATCAGCTGCATCAGACGGATTCCACTCGGAGGGATATACCATGACCGATGGTAATGTAACCGTAGTTTCTTCCACCGGCGACGGGATTGATGCCGGTGATGCAGCCATAGCAATTTCGGGCGGAACAATAAATATTACTTCAACCAGCGCCGATGTAAAAGCCATAAAAACAGGCGTAAATACTATTACGATAACTGGCGGTTCATTTAATTTAACAGTTGCCGGAGCACAATCTAAAGGAATAAGTGCCAAGGGAAATATAGCCATTAGTGGCGGCACATTTACGGTTACGCTTTCAGGAGCAACTGTTTTAACAGCCTCAGGCAGCGGATTTGACCCTTCGTATTGTACTGCTTTTAAATCGGACGGAAGTATTACTATTGACGCAGGAACATTCACAGTAAATGCCTTAGTTGGAGCTAATGGAGGAAAAGGATTTTCTGCCGATGGCGATATTACTATAACAGGCGGGAACTTCACTACAAATACCGCAGGCAACGGGGGAACTTACACGAATGTTTCCGGGGTAGCAGACAGTTTTTCAACAGCGAGTTTTACCTCGGACACCAACATCAACCTCTCAGGAGGACAATTTAACATAAGCAATACCGGAGCAGACGGAAAAGGCATTTCAGCAGACATGAATGTTTTCATTTCGGGAACAGCCCAAATTTCCATCGCCAATTCAGGAACCTCTGGTAAAGCTGTAAAAGCAGATGGAAACATTACGGTAGAAGGCGGAACAACAACAATAAATTTATCAGGAGCAACGGTATTAACAGCCGCCGGAAGTGGTTTTGACCCGTCTTATCCGTCAGGACTAAAAGCAACGAGCACCATCACTATAAACTCGGGGAATGTTACAATAACCGGAACAAGTTCGGCCACGGGGACTAAAGGGATTTCTGCCGATGGCAACATTACCATTAATGGAGGTATAATTCAGATAACCACTGTGGGGAACGGAGCGGTTTACACTAACGAAAGTGGTGTAACCGACTCTTATTCCTCAGCAGCAATCACCACCGATACTGATTTAATAATCAATGCCGGAACGATAACTACCTCAAGTTCGGGAACCGGAGGCAAAGGTTTGAAAGCAGATGGAAGTATTACAATCGGAACTGCTACTACCAATCCAATTTTAAATATCACCACAACCGGAGTACGATTTTTAGTTTCCGGAACTGATTATGCTCATCCTAAAACTATAGTCGCTGACGGTGCAATCTCTATTATCAACGGAACAAACACTATCAATTCGACAGATGACGGAATACATTCTGACACTTCGATTACCATTTCGGGAGGCAATACTACAGTAAATGCTATTTCAACTATAACCGCCATGGGAGAAGGTGTTGAGGCTCCCATTATAAACTTCACCGGAGGTGTAACTTCCATTACAGCTTCCAATGACGGCATTAATGCCACTTACGGCACTGTCGCAGGTGGAACAGAATCAAACGACGGCAGCCAATTGAACATTTCAGGCGGTATTGTAATTGTAGCCGGAAAAGACGCTATCGACAGCAATGGAAACATTACAATTTCCGGTGGAACAACTATTGTTTGCGGACCAACAGCTGCCCCGGAAGAAGGCATAGATTATAACGGAACATTCAATATGAATGGCGGGTTTTTGATATCGGCAGGATCAAATGCAGGAATGACAAAAAATTTTAGCGCTACTTCTACGCAACGAACCATGTATTTAAAATCGAGTGCCCAATTAGCCAATACTTCTTTATTGCACATCCGAAACGCCTCCGGAACTGAAATGGTAACGTTTAAACCTAAAAATGCTGTTTATTATTTCCACTTTTCCAGTCCGAATGTAACCGCAGGAACGAGTTATCAAGTTTATTTTGGAGGCTCATACACCGGAGGAAGTTTTGCTGGGAATACGTCAGGTTGGGGATTATATACCGGAGGGACTTATACAACAACAGGAGCTACACTTAAATCTACTTTTACTGCTTCTGGATCGAGCACTTTAAATACCGTAACATTTTAAATAGTTTTTTGTTTTGAAAGCAGGTGCTCATATTTTGCATCTGCTTTCTTTTTTCACAACAATTTAATTTACCTACAAAACCATTCTGTTTATCTCATTTCTTATGCGCTTGAAAATATTCTCGCTATCTTTGATTGAGTAAGAATACAAATGACAAATACAACCCGTTTTTATTTAATTAACCTATTAGGATGTTTTGCCTTTTTGAGCATCCCTGTGTTTTCATCGCCTGATTTTGGTTTGGGTTGGCAGATGATTTATATCAATCCTTTTCAAAAATCCTTTGTGCGTTTTGTGCTGTTACTGCTTTTGTTTTACACATCTTATTACTATTTCATTCCAAAATTATATTTCAATCAGAAGAAATGGTTTTTCGGATTGGCTTTAATTGTTTCTTATTTGACTTTAATAGGGATAACTAACGCTATCTTCGGTACACATCAATTTATACCTAGACCAAATAGCAATCATAACTTTCCTCAACCCAGGGAACATTCCGAACTTTTTGATGCCCAATTTTTAATTCCGTTTTTGTTAGTCGTTGCCTTAGCATTTCTAATCAAAATTACCAATAGATTAAATGAAATTAATGATGAAAAAAGAACTGCAGAAGTGTCTTATCTAAAAGCTCAAATTAACCCTCATTTTTTATTTAATACCTTAAATAGCTTATACGCATTAACCCTGCAAAAATCGGACGAAGCACCTAATGCTGTCCTAAAACTCTCCGGCATTATGCGCTATGTGGTGACAGAAAGCAATCAGGAATATGTGACCTTGGATAAAGAGTTAAATTATATCAAAGACTACATTGCACTTCAAAAGTTACGATTAGACCAAAACGTTTCTTTGGTTTTCAAGGTAGAAGGAGAGCCTTTCGGAAAAGCCATTGTGCCACTTATTTTGATTCCTTTTATAGAAAACGCTTTTAAATATGGTATAAATCCGGATACAGAATCTTATATCCACATTTACATTCTAATTGAAAATCAGACTTTAAAAATGTCGGTTAAAAATCCGAAAGCCGCAACAGAAGTTGATGAAGCATTAAAAACAGAAGAAGGCCTTAAAAACACCCAAAGAAG
The DNA here is from genome assembly GCA_041158485.1 of Bacteroidota bacterium. Classification (GTDB taxonomy): domain Bacteria; phylum Bacteroidota; class Bacteroidia; order Flavobacteriales; family Flavobacteriaceae; genus Flavobacterium. The sequence continues at coordinate 6,450 of JBEBBH010000318.1, forward strand.
ATTGGACTTGATGTACGCCGGTAAATATACGCTTACGGTATTGGAAGACGAGAAAACATATGATGTAACCTTAAAAATAGACTTATTATGATTCGCGCTATTGCCATTGATGACGAACCTTTAGCGTTACAAATTATTTCCCATTATTGTGATCAAATTGACTTTGTTAGCTTGGAAAAAACATTTACATCTCAAAGCGAAGCTTTAAAACACCTCCGAAAATATCCCGTAGATTTACTTTTTCTCGACATCCAAATGCCCAACAAAAACGGCATTGACTTTTACAAGCTGCTGGAAAATGACGTTATTGTAATATTCACCACCGCTCACAGTGAATTTGCAGTAGAAGGATTTAATGTAAACGCTACGGATTATTTACTCAAACCCTTTTCTTTGGAACGATTTGAAACTGCCGTACAAAAAGCGCGAAACGAGTTTAATTTCAGAAACAGTACTGCCGTTCAGACGCACTTAATGATTCGCGCAGATTACAAACTGAACCGAATCGAATTTGATGACATTCTTATGATTGAAGGACTAGACGATTATGTTCAGATTCACTTGCAAAACAATCGCAAAATTGTGGCTAGGATTTCCATGAAAAGTATGATGGAAAAACTTCCAGATAATAAATTTATACGAGTACATCGCTCTTACATTATTCCACTAAACCAAATTAAGAGTATACAAAACAAAAGTATACAGATTGGAGATTTTTCGGTACCGATAGGAGATACCTATAAAGAAGAAGTCAACAAACAGCTTTTGAATTAGTAAGATGAACTAACGTTTTCTTAAAAATTAACCTTAAAAAAGACACTGTTCTCCTCATTTTTTTAAAAGATATTTTTTTTATACCTATTTTAGCCGACTTAATTTTTATTTTACACTCCATAACCACTAAAAATATGTTAAAAACTTTTACGCTTTTACTCTTCAGTAGTGTGCTTTTTGCCCAAAACCAAAACACGACTAACAGAACTGTTTTCGGTTCGCCACTACAAAGCATTAATACTGCAAATGGTTCTGTAAGATGTGTTTCGGATGAGTACGAACACTTTTTAAGAGTTAACAATCCTGAAAGAGCCAATACCGAAGCCTTCGAGCAATGGATTGCTCCCAAAGTAGCCGAAATTCAGGAAAGATTAACAACAGGCAGAACACCTAATGTGGTAATCACTATTCCGGTTGTCGTACACGTTATCCACAGTGGCCAAAATGTAGGCACAGGTAGAAATATCTCTAACGCAAGAGTATTATCTCAAATTACTGTTTTGAATCAGGATTTCCGCAGAATGATCAATACGCCCGGATACAATACCAATGCTGTTGGTGCTGATGTGGAAATCGAATTCTGTTTGGCCCAAAGAGATCCGAATGGTGCTGCTACTAATGGAATTAACCGCGTCAACTTAGGGACTACCACTTGGAATGAAAACAATGTTGAAACTATTTTGAAACCACAAACCCAATGGGATCCAACTCAATATTTTAATATTTGGGTTTGTCAATTTGGCGGCGATTTGGATGGCGTTTTAGGCTACGCACAATTCCCCAGCAATTCCGGCTTGGGCGGATTGAATACTAATGGTGGTGACGCTAGTACAGATGGTGTAATCATTGATTACCGTTGTTTTGGTTCTGCTGATATAGCTCCAGGCACTTATTTCACAGATTATGATTTAGGAAGAACAGCTACCCACGAAATTGGACATTGTTTCGGATTAAGACATATTTGGGGAGATTCTGCCTCTTGTACTGTTAATGGTACCGATAGTTTCAAAGATTATTGTCCGGACACTCCTGCTGCCTCAACCGAAAACTATGATTGTGCTGCAACTTACGATTCTTGTCCGTCAGCAGCCGGTGTAGACATGGTTGAAAACTACATGGATTATACCAATGATGCTTGTATGAACATCTTTACTCTAAACCAAAAAGCGAGAATATTGGCCGTGATGCAAAACTCACCGAGAAGAAATACTTTGTCTTCTTCTTTGGGTTGTCAAGCGTTGGGCACTTCAGAATTCGGTTGGATGTATGAAGTGAAATTGTATCCAAACCCAGCTTCCGATTTTGTGTCTATCTCTATCAACGACGAGTTACCGGATGCCTTCGCAGTTTACAATACTTTAGGCCAATTGGTTAAACAAGTAAATGTTTCGACAGAAGCTGATTTAACCATCAACACCGAATCGTTTGCTCAAGGTGTTTACTTTGTGAAAATCACCAAAGATAAAGCTACTAAAACAGTACAATTTATTAAAGAATAACGAACAATTAAGTGCATAAAAAAAGGCGAGAATTTTAACTTCTCGCCTTTTTTTATTGCTGTCTAGCTCTCCGGAGCCAATTCAATTTCCAGTCCGTCCATTGCTTCGGTAATATGAAGTTGACAACCCAAACGACTGTTCTCTTTGACATTGAAGGCTTCCCACAACATGGCTTCTTCGTCGGGATTTTTTTCCGGCAACGGCACCTCATTCAACACATAACACTGGCAAGAAGCACACATGGCCATACCGCCGCAAATACCAATAGTTCCTTCGGGCGCTAATTCGTATGAACGAACCAACTCCATAATATTCATATTCATATCAGTTGGCGCTTGCACTTCATGCGTAACACCCTCGCGATCTGTAATTTTAATAGAGATGTCTTGCGCCATTAGTCGATTGATTTTACTACTGCTTTTTCTGCTTCTTTTCGAGTGCCGTCAAAACCGTCAACCCCTGAAACTGTAGTGTATTTCAACACATAACGCTTGCCCGGATTTAAGCGATTGTAAACGCTCTGGCACATCAAAGTAGCTTCATGGAAACCACACAAAATAAGCTTCAATTTACCCGGATAAATATTAACGTCTCCTATGGCATAAATACCGTCGATGTTGGTTTGGTAGTCTAGTGCATTGTTAACCTTAATTGCGTTCTTCTCAATTTCCAATCCCCAATTGGCTATTGCTCCTAATTTAGGGGTTAACCCGAAAAGCGGAATAAAATAATCGGTTTCGAGGGTTTGCTCTTGGCCATCGGAATTGATGGTAATGGCAGTTAAATGGTCGTTGCCGTGTAAGCGAACTACCTCAGCCGGTGTTACTAAATTCACCAAGCCTAACTTTTTATATTCTTGTAATTTCTCTACGGAATCCAAAGCGCCGCGGAATTCATTTCTACGGTGAATTAAGGTAACCTCTGAAGCCACATCGGCTAAGAAGATACTCCAATCTAAGGCAGAATCACCGCCGCCGGCAATTACAATTTTCTTGTCGCGGAACAGTTCCGGATCCTTTACAAAGTATTCTACACCTTTTTCTTCGTAGAAACTGATGTTTTCAATCTCCGGTTTTCTTGGTTCGAAAGTACCCAATCCGCCTGCTATAGCAACGGCCTTGGCATGGTGCTTTGTTCCTTTATTAGTGGTAACTATAAACGTTCCATCCTCTAATTTATCGATGGTTTCTGCGGTTTCCGCCAAGGTAAATCCGGGTTGGAATTGTTTGATTTGCTCCATTAAATTGTTTACCAAATCGCCCGCCAATACTTCGGGATAACCTGGAATATCGTAAATGGGTTTTTTAGGATACAATTCGGCCAACTGCCCGCCGGGTTGCGGCAAAGCGTCAATAATGTGACATTTTAATTTTAACAAACCGGCTTCAAAAACAGCGAATAATCCTGTTGGTCCGGCTCCGATGATCAGTATATCTGTTTCTATCATGCTTTGAGATTCTGAGGTTCTGTGATTCAAAGGCGCTAAGGTCTTTAAACCCGAACTTTTATTTTATGATTTTTGTCATACCAAGCTATATTCGCGTGAGGGATAGTAGTGGAAATCCTTTTGGGGATTTTCAATCCCGAAAAGATTGCAACGAATAGCCCGACCCGCAGGGTCACGCCCTACACTTCGACTGCGCTCAGTGTAGACATTAGGTCAAAATGACTAAACTACGTTTTCTACGGTTTCGATTTGCGGCGCGAACTTTTTGATGGTGGTTTCCACCCCGGCTTTCATGGTACTCACGCTCAAACTACATGAGGTACAAGCGCCTTGAAGACGAACTTTAACGTGCTTTTGGTCTTCTACAGCAACCAAGCTGATATCGCCGCCATCGGAATTCAGAAACGGTCTGATTTCGTCCAGTGCTTTTTCGATATTGACAATTAATTCTTCGTTGGTCATAATTTTTAATTTGAAAATTGGAGAATTTGAAAATTTGAAAATGAATTGTCATCTTCAAATTTTCAAATCTTCAAATTAATTTATTTCTTCACAGCCGAACAACCGGCCATAGTGGTTATTTTTATCGCTTCGGTTGGCGGCAAACTTTCGTTTCTGTTTACCGTTTCCTGCACTACATTTCGTGTGATTGCTTCGAATACCGTTTCGATGACAGAAGCGGTTTGTAAGGCTGCAGGGCGACCGTAATCTCCGGCTTCTCGGATACTTTGTACCAATGGCACTTCGCCTAAAAATGGTACATCTAAATCGGCTGCCAAGTCTTTCGCACCTTCTTTACCAAAGATGTAATATTTGTTGTTTGGCAATTCTTCCGGAGTAAAATAGGCCATGTTTTCGATGATACCCAAAACCGGAACGTTAATGCTGTCGGACAAGAACATCGAAACGCCTTTTTTAGCATCGGCTAAAGCTACGGCTTGCGGTGTACTTACCACTACAGCGCCGGTGATAGGCAACGATTGCATGATAGACAAGTGAATATCACCCGTTCCCGGTGGTAAATCGATTAACATAAAATCGAGTTCGCCCCAAGCAGCATCGAATATCATTTGGTTCAAGGCTTTGGCTGCCATTGGGCCGCGCCAAATGACTGCCTGGCTTGGCGAAGTGAAGAATCCAATGGATAGCAATTTGATTTCGTAACTTTCGATTGGTTTCATTTTCGATTTACCATCGACTTCAATAGAAAGCGGTTTTTCGTTTTCTACATCGAACATGATCGGCATACTTGGCCCATAAATGTCGGCATCTAACACGCCGACTTTAAAGCCCATTTTGGCTAAAGACACGGCCAAATTAGCGGTTACGGTTGACTTTCCAACACCGCCTTTTCCGGAAGCTACAGCGATAATGTTACTGATGCCAGGAATGGCTTTGCCTTTGATTTGATTCGGATTTTGCTCGGGTGTTTCCACCTTGATGTTGACTTTCACTACAGCATCAGGCGAGAATTTATCGTGGATGAGTTTTTTGATATCGTCTTCCGCGCGCTTTTTGATGTGCATGGCCGGCGTTGCAATAACTAAATCAACAACCACTTCATTACCGAAAGTCAGCACGTTTTTTACGGCACCGCTTTCGACCATATTTTTGCCTTCGCCTGCAATGGTAATGGTTTCCAAAGCAGCCAAAATTTCTTTTCTATCCAGTTTCATTTTGTATTACAATTTAAATCTTTCAGTTTCTTTTATTTAAACTGAATTTAGATTGCAAAGATAATACGAAATGTTTGGAAACAATCGTTAATGAATTGAAAATATTGATAGAATAATAGGCTAAAAAACTTTAGAAAATGTTTCCGTTGAGCAAGTTGATTTTTAAATCCACGTAGTGTTGTTGCAGCTGGTTTTTAAGCAAATCGTATTCGGCATTCAACCACTGATTTTTAACACTTGAAAACACGATAGCATCAATTACTCCGGAAGAAAATTTGGCCTGTGACGTGCGAAAAGAAGCTTCGGCGTAGGTTTTGGTTTCTTGGAGTTTGGCAAATAATTTTTGATAGTTATTGCGATTTTGATTTTCGAGGGCGATTTGGTTGTCTACTTTCAGCTTTTCCTGTGCTATGGCGTATTGGGATTTCTCGGATTCCATTTTAGCGGCGGAAATTCTTTTGTTGTTGCGGAAACCATTAAAAACAGGCACATTGAGTTGAATACCCAATTGGTGATTCTTGTTATCGCTGATTTGTTGGTTAAAATCGGCTACCACTGCATTAGGTTGGTTCAGCGGTTTGTAATAGAAAGTCGAAAAACCGTAATAGGTTGTCAGCGTAGGCAAATTATTGGCTCTTTCCAATTGGGTGTCTTTGCGAATGCTTTGGTAATTAAGTTCGGCAAATTTAATTTTCGGATGGGACAAAGTGACTGATGCTACGGAGGCTGAAGCCGGCATGTAATTCTCCAACACTACATCAGCCAAAGCTACCTCATTGACGTTCATCAGCTGAAATAACTGCGTTTTTTGAAGCAATAATAACTGTTCTGTTTCCATCATGCGCAATTCTTCTTGGGCAAAACTGAGTTGGATATCGTAAAAATCGCTTTTGGGTTTGCTCCCGATTTCGACTTCTTTCGTCACTCGGTTCAGGTTGAATTGTGCGTTTTTGAATTGCTCTTTCTGAATCTTCAACAATTCTTGAGTAAACAAAGCTTGGTAGTAACTTTCTAAAATTTGAAGTTGGTATTCGTTTTCGATGATGGCCAATTGAGCTTTGGCTTTCTCTATTTCTATTTTGGTTTTTTGGGCTGTAGCGAAGGCTTTAAAATCGATGAGATTCATTTGGGCATTCAAAAAGAAATTGTCGTTTTGAATGTTAGAACTTACCCTGCCATTGGTAGCCGGATCGATAGTTGACCCAAAATTATAGCTCTGATTTCCGGTAAACGAAACATTGGGCAACATTTGGTTAACGATAGAATTGTGTTGCTTTTGTGCCTTTTTTACGTTGAGCTGCTCTATTTTAATTTCGATGGCGTTTTTCATGGCTTCGGCTATGCATTTCTGCAATGGCCAGGAATAATCCTGACCAAATACAGAAGGGCAAAACGTATACAGTAAAACAACTAAAAAAACTTTTTTATTCATATTTCAAGTATTTCAATACGTCTAATCGGGTGGCTTGATAGGCTCTGGAAAGCACTACTAACAGCGTCAACAGCAATAAAACGACAAACCCAATAACGAATGGCATAAAACTGATTTCAATGCGGAAAGCAAAATTTTCCAACCATTTGTTGAGTAAATAATACACCGGGAATAGCGCGATGGCAAACCCAATCAAACAAAAAACAATGTACTGTTTGGATAGTTCTTGGAGCAGAACTCCGGTTTCGGCGCCTAAGGTTTTGCGGATGGCAATTTCTTTCATACGTCGCTGAATAGAATAGGAAGCCAAGGCAAACAAACCGAAAAGCGCAATCAGAATTACAATAACATTCAGCAACGAAAACAAGTTTTTTTGTTTGACGTAAGTCTCGTAAGTCCGCGCATACGCTTTGTCTACAAAATCGTAACTAAACGGATATTCGGTATCGACTTTTTTAGTCCAGAATTTTTCAATCTCCGCTAAAGTCTGCTCCGGATTATCGCCACTGATTTTGACGTGAATTTTACTCGCGTTTTGCAACATCCAATCGATGGTTTTGAAGTGGAAAAACACCATCGGCGGAATCTCGGCTTGTGGTCCGAATAGGTTGAAATCTTTAACCACTCCGATAATCTTGAGTTTATTGCCGTTCCAATCCACTTCTTTCCCGATTGGATTTTTCTCGTTCATCATCTTCAAAGTGGTTTCGTTAATTAACATCGAATTGATGGTGTCGGAAGCTATTTTATCCGACAAGAAACGACCTTCTTTGAGTTGGATTTGCATCATTTCCAACATCCCGAAATCGACACCCATATTACGGCCTTGAATCGTATTTTCTTTATATTCAAAACTTGACGTAGAACCATTGGTTGAGCCAAAAGAAAACGCACCGGTAGAAACTTGCGCCACGCCTTTTATTTTAGACACTTCGGCTTTAATCAAATTATAGCGATTGGTGAGTTTGGTGAGATAATCTTTCTCTCGCCAATCGTAAGGATTGCGATAGGAAATGGCGACTACTTTATCGCCTTTAAAACCTAAATCTTTGGTGCTGATATATTGGATTTGTTGGTAAACAATATAGGACCCGATAATGAAGAACGTGGCAATCGAAAACTGCAATATCAACATTGTATTTCTGAGCCAAATACCGCTTTTGCTTCGGCCGAAATTGCCTTTCAATACTTTTAAAGTCTCAAAATTCGACACATAAATAGCCGGAAAAATGCCTGCTAAAACAATAGTCAACAAAAAAATCAAGATGAGTTGCCCGTAAAATTGATTGCCGTGAATGAGTAACTTCTTGCCCAAAAACTCATTGTAATACGGTAAAGAAAGTTCTACTATTACTAATGACAATAAAATGGCAAACAACACCGTAAGCACTGTTTCAAATAAAAACTGTTTGACAATATTGCCTTTGGAAGCGCCTAAAATTTTACGAACACCAACTTCTTTCGCTCTTTTGATGGCATTAGCGGTGGCTAAATTGACATAGTTCACTATCGATAGCACTAAAATCAAAACCGACAAACCCAGCATAATCAACAAAAACTGATAATTCCCTTTGCCTTCCGCATAGCCTTCGGTAATGGCGTGCAAACGGGCATCTTTAAGTTGTTCTAAAATGATTTGGGTTTTGCTCGGACCGTTTTTTTTCATCCATTCGGCTATGGTTAACCCTTCTTCTTTGGCCCAACGAACCGCTCGATTTTCGTGGAGGATTTTCACCATACGCGCGCTTACTTTGTCTTTGTCGGCCGGATTTTTGAGTTTTAACAACAAGCCGTAATTGAAGTTACCCCAATTGTCTTTGTTCTCCACCAATCGACCATCCATCAAACAAGTAACGGCATTCGGAGCCATAGAGGATTTTCCGGGTATGGTATAAACGCCTCTTACCACTAACTTTCGGCCTGAGTAAGTCACAATTTTACCCATTGGATCTTCTGAACCAAATAATCGTTCCGCCGTTTTATCAGAAATTGCAATACTGGCATTGTCTTGCAAAGCGCTTTGAGCAGTTCCTTTGATAAAGGTAAACGGAAAAAACTCGAAGAATGTTTTTTGGGCATCGGTAATCTTAACGATTTCTTTTTTGTTTTGGTACTGAATGATTTCTTCAAAATACCAATTGTCGAAATAACAATACGTGTCTAACTCGGGGAAATCTTTTTTGAAATAAGGTTCGAACGCTGCTACATTACTTGCCCAATAATCGTCTTCGCTGACTTTACTAATGGATTCAAAAACCTTTTCTTTCTCGGGATTCCAAGCGTTGTAACTGTGCTCATCGTTCCAATACAAAATGGCAAAAATGAGTCCGGCTATTCCAATGCTTAAACCTAAAACATTCAGAGCCGTGAAAAGCTTATTGTTTTTGATTTGGAATAAAAATATGTGTAACCAGTTTTTTAACATGATTTGTTCGTTTTTTGATGATGATGATGGATTATCGTTTGTTCACAGAACCCGAAGAACTCTTATCGGTATTTACTTGAAAAGGGTTGCCGAAATAATCTACGCTATGGTTATGTATCCTGCTTATGCAGCTAATTATAGTGCATTTAATAATATTATTATTGGGTTTTCAAAAGGAATTGGTTTGGGTGGTAATACTGGTTCTACGACGAGAGTATATAATAATACAATTATCAATTGTTTGAATGGAATATTTTGTGAAGGAGCAGGAACTGCAATTGCTGTAAACAATCTATTTTATGGGTGTACTCACGTAACTCTTAATGGATATAGTACCTTTTCTGCTGGAACTGATTATAATTCTGCTGAAAATTCTTCAATGGAGTATACAGTAACTGGTGGTGGAAATTCTCACGACCGCGTTTCTCAGACCTTTACTTTTGTAGATTCTGGAAACGCAGACTATCATCTATCAGGTTTAGATGCTGGAGCAAGAGGGTATGGTGTAACAAATCCTAGTTCAGGATTGTTTCTTGATGATATTGACGGGAATACACGTATTGTGCCTTGGGATATTGGTGCGGATGATGGAATACGCACTGTTACTAAAACAGTTAAAACTGCATTAGCTAGTGGTGATTATACAACTCTTGCTGCATGGGAATCAGATCGCAATAGTGATCTTGTTACTAATAAACTTATTGAAGTCGCTGAATGTTATAACTTTGAAGATACAACTGCAGTTACCATTGACGGATGGACTACTGATAGCGGAAATTATATAGAAATTAAGGGTGCTGACTCTGACAGAACCGCGAGTAATACAGGTAAATGGTCAACAGATAGATACAGATTAGTTATCTCTACCTCAAATTTTTCAATTCCTAATCAAGAAG
>JBEBBH010000319.1:0-12449 GCA_041158485.1 Bacteroidota bacterium
AGTGTAAATCTCGGTTCGGTCCGGTCACTTCCACTTCTACGTAACTCAAACCGCGTAAACCGGTAGTGATAGACGGCTGTTGATTGGAAATCATTCCGGTGTCTGAAATTAAAATGACATCACAGCTCAGTTTTTCTTGGTTTCTTTCTACGAACCAGCCTAAACTTTTGGAGCCGACTTCTTCTTCTCCTTCAATCATGAATTTTACGTTACACGGCAAACAGTTGTTGGTTATCATGTATTCGAAAGCCTTTACGTGCATATACATTTGGCCTTTATCGTCGCAAGCACCGCGGGCAAAAATAGCGCCGTCGGGGTGAATTTCGGTCGTTTTGATAACCGGCTCAAACGGTGGCGATGTCCATAATTCCATCGGATCCGGCGGTTGTACATCGTAATGTCCGTACACCAAAACTGTAGGCAGCGTAGCGTCGATGATGTGTTCTCCGAAAACGATAGGATAACCCGGCGTTTCGCAAATTTCCACAAATTGGCAACCGGCTTTTTCCAAGCTTTCTTTTACGGCTTCTGCCGTATTGATAACATCTTGCGAATAAGCACTGTCAGCACTTACCGAAGGAATTTTTAAAAGTTCAATGAGTTCTTCAATAAAACGTTCTTTGTTTTGCTGAACGTAGTGTTTAATATTGTCCATTTTTGAAATTAAATTGTAGTATCCAAATTTACTAAAAAAGACGTTTAAAAAAATTCGTAATTCATAATTCGTAATTAATAATTATCTTTATATTTGCACTCACAATTTTAGCGGGTATGGCGAAATTGGTAGACGTGCCAGACTTAGGATCTGGTGCCGCAAGGCGTGTAGGTTCGAGTCCTATTACCCGCACAATAGAAAGCTCTGACGAAAGTCAGGGCTTTTTTTTTGGTCATAAGTTGTTGATACTGTTTTGTAAAAGCTTAATAATTATTTTGGTGGTCTATATATTGACCAGTTAACTTGCTATTATGTCGTTTTGTCTATAAATTATTAATTATAGTTTTTAATAAAATAATTTTGATGGATTCACCTCTGTAAATTAAAATTATCTTTATGAAAAACAAATCATTTGGGATACTAATATTGTTGTTATTAGGCTGCTTTTTGATTTTGCTATCAATCTTTTTTTTGTACCAAGGAATAAATTCAAATCGTGAAGAAATACAAGTAACAAAAAATGAATTAAATAAAGCTAAAAAGAAGATAGAAAAACTCAGCAATCTAATAGCAGCAAAGAAAAGTTTAAGTCGAAATAAAGACAGTGTGATTGCTCGAAATTCCGATGAGTTCAAAGCTATGTTGGGAGAGAATGTTCCGCTAATTGAAATAACAGATTTAGACTTATTACATAAAAACAAAAGAAATAACAGAGATGAATCGCATGTTTATAAATTTAGGTTTTACATTTTTAATGTCGGCAATAGCTCATTGAAAGATGTAATTGTTTCCATTAAAGATATTTATAATGACCCTAAAAAAATCAAAATAAAAAGCAAGACTATCGGAAACCTTAAAAACAGTAGCGTTGACGTCAATGAACAGCAAATTGGGACCTATGAAAATTTTAATATTTACACTTTGAATTTAAAATCCAGACGTTTGGTTTATGCTACGACTATGTCAAAAAGTTATGGTTCAGAAGAATATGCATTTGATGTTATTGTTGAATGGAAGTCTGGCTTTTATCAAATAAATGTCAAGATTCAAGAACTTGACGGAAATCTCAAATATGAATATAAGTACTATGATAGTAATGGAGAACCAATAGACTTCAAAAAACTGAAAAGTAGTATTCTTAAATAAAATTGCCTTATCATCATATAGATTCCATTCCGCCTTTTTTTGTTGAAATTAGGTAAGCTTTTGCTATTGTACCGACAATAGGTGTACTTCTTTTATTTGGTTAATAATATGTTCACAGTTTGTTGTTTATGAAACGGTTCAATTTTGAAAATTGGATTATTTTTACAGCGTCAATGGTATTTTGATGTAAATCTTTTAGTCTAATGAAAGGGAAAAAGCTTATGATAACTGTGGTTTTGGCGATTGTTGGTTTTGTGTTATTGGCCTTATCCGGCTATTTATTATACAGAAACAATGCTAATTCGATGTCGGCTGAAAAGCAAAAACAATTAGAAGAAGCCATCAAGCAAATCGAGGTTTTGAATGCCGAAATCGTTGAAAAAGATAAGTTTGTAGACGAAGCAGAGCAAAAGTTAAAAACCCACAAGTTTGATGTGTTTACCTTAGCGCCCGGGCAAAATATACCGATAGTTGAAATTGTAGACAATGATTTAAGCGAAGGCGCTACTGTTGATGAAGGCAACAAAAAAGTGCACAAACTGATGTACCATCATCAAATTCGTTTTTCCTTAGTCAATGCCGGAAAGAGTGCTATGAAAGACGTGATTTTTTCCATTAAAGACGATTATAATAAAGGCAAAGAGAAGAAGAAAAAATCCAAAGCCGACGCCAGTATCAACTATTTAGGCAAAAAGATAGACGATAACGAAATGGGCGAGTACGAGAATTTCGAAATTCCGACGCTCAATCTCAAATCCAAAAAGTTATTATACACCAGCAATCTTCCGAGCAGTTTTGGCGTAGGCGATTACGAATACCATTTGGTGGTAGAATGGAGTCAAGGGTTTTACCAAATGTTTATCAAAATTGAAGAAATCGAAGGCAAACTGAAATACACTTACGAGTTTTTTGATGTGAACGGCAAAACCATTGATTTCAATAATCTCGAGAAAAGTATCAGCAATTAAAAAAGCCGCTCATTAGAGCGGCTTTTTAGTTTATTTTCCTGTGGCAATCCAACGGTTGATTTTTTGTTCCAATAGTGCTAACGGCATAACGCCTGATTCTAATACTTTTTGGTGGAAGACTTTGATGTCGAAGTTTTTACCCATTTTTTGTTGTGCCTTTTGACGTAATTCCATGATTTTTAATTGTCCGATTTTGTACGATAAAGCTTGACCGGGTACAGCCATATAACGTTCAATTTCGGCTATAATGCTGGCTTCGCTTTCTGCTTCGTTTTCCAAAGAATATTGAATGGCTTGTTCGCGTGTCCAGCCTTTGCTGTGCAATCCGGTGTCAACAACCAAGCGAATAGCACGGTGCATTTCATTGCCTAACATGCCGAAGTATTGGTACGGATCTTTGTACAAGCCCAATTCTTTTCCTAAACTTTCGGTGTACAACGCCCAACCTTCACCATATGCACCAAACCAATTGAACTTTCTAAAATCCGGTAGTTGTTGGTTTTCTTGTTGGAGTGAAATTTGGAAATGATGGCCCGGGATGGCTTCGTGCAAGAACAAATCTTCATCGCCGTAATAATTGTAGTTGGCTACATCCGGAATCGGTACGTAAAAAGTGCCCGGTCTCGAACCGTCGGCGGCGCCTTGAGAATATTCGGCACTGGCTGTTTTTTCACGGAATGCTTCGGTGCGTTTTACGCGGAATGCTGTTTTAGGTTGCAAGGCGAAAAATTTGTTTACATTCGGTTTGATGATGTTGTGTATGCGCTCAAAATTGGCAATCACTTCTTCCGGTTTTTTGAACGGTTTTAACTCGGGTTTGTTGCGCACATGGTCAAAGAATTCGATAATACTACCTTTGAAGCCGACCTGTGCTTTTACTTTTTCCATTTCGGCCTTGATGCGCGCCACTTCTTTCAATCCGATTTCGTGAATTTCCTCCGGCGTTTTGTTGGTGGTAGTCCATTGTTTGACGCAAACTTTGTACAAGTCGTTTCCACCTTTTATACTGCCAATACCACTGGTGGCTCGACAGGCCGGAATGTACTCCGATTTCATAAACGCAATGAATTTTTCGAATTGCGGATTGAGTTTTTTGGTGATTAGCGTGGCATAGGCTTTGGCAAATTTGTTTTTTTGCATCGGCCTGAAGTCGGCCGGGAATTTTTTACAGCTCGAGTAAAACAAATGATCTTCTACTTTTGGTGTGAGCAAATCCTGAAATTGCGGTACAATTTTTTCGGCTAACACTCTCGGAATAACCACTTTTTCTTTAATGCCTTTTTTCATGTACACCATCGCTGAGTCAAGCCACACGGTGTAAGCGTCCATTCTTTTTAAGAAATTCTGATAGTCTTTTTCAGTTTTAAACGGTTGCGCACTTTCGGCACTGGCGTATTGTCCCATGGTCAAATGTGTACCCCAAAATTGGTGCATCGGCATCAAATTAGCATTTTGTTGGAGCATTTCTTTACCCACGGCAATTTCCCAAGCCATGATATCATAGCTGTTTTTTTCTTCTTCAGAAAGTGAAGTGCTGTCCACTGTCGTCAGTAGACTTTCGTATTTGTTGTAGAATTCCGCTTGTTTTTTGCGATGTGAATCGGTCATTTCAAATGCCAATTGGTCGTTGAACTGACTTTGGCCGTTTTGAGTAGCGTCTAACGGATTCAACGCATTCTTATCTTCAAAATAAGTTTTGGTAATGTTATTGATGTCGCCGTTTTTTTCTTCAGATTTACAACTGCCAAAAAAGACACTCAATACAATTGCCATAGAAAAAGAGTATAAGTTTCTCATGATTAAAGGTTTAGTTAGGGTAAAGCTATCGGTTTTTGTTGGAATCAATTGTTAAGAGTTTGATAAATTATCCGTGGTATACCCGTGAAGCAATAATACGATTTTCTTTGATTTCTAACACTTCCGCCACCAACATTTCAGGTTCATCTGCTACAGTTCGAATGTATTCCATAAAAACGCGATCGGAATTGGCGGTTAGGGAAGTGACTTTGTAATGTAAGCTCGGCAGTCTTTCGAAGGCGTCTTGCCACCAAGTTCTTAAAGCCTCTTTACCCGTGACCAAACCATTGGTTTCCGGATGGCGGATTTTGAGTTTCGGACTAAAATGTTCGGCTTCGTCGTCGTAAAGCGATAATAATTTTTCTAGGTTGTGTGCATTAAAGGCGTCGAACCAAAGGTGTGCTATTGAAAGGTTTTTTTCTGCTGACATAGAGTTGTTTTTTACCACACGATAGGCTTGTGGTTGGTCATAAAAAAATCCCAAGTCAATGGGATTTATAATCGTAAATATAGTTGTTTTTACAGGTTTTTCAAATTGATGATTTCTTGTTCTGTTAAGAAACGCCAATTGCCTCGCGGTAAATTCTTTTTAGTCAAACCGGCAAAAGCCACACGGTCTATTTTTAAAACATCATATTTGAAATTTTCAAAGATGGCACGAACTACCTTTACGTTAGGCGTGCGAAGTTTTAAACCGATTTCAGTTTTAGACTCGCCTTCGATATACGAGATTTCGTCTACGTATAATTTGTGTCCGTCCAAGGTTACACCGCCGGCAATTTTTTCTAAGTCTTCAAACTTCAAATTACGGTCTAAGCTGACTTGGTAAATTTTGGTCGACTTTTGGTTCGGCAAACTGAATTTGCGAATCATATCGGTGTCGTTGGTGAAAACCAATAAACCGGTCGTGTTTTTGTCCATGCGACCAATCGGTTGGATTTTGGCTTTGGTAGCGGCACGAACCAATTCGAGTACGTTGCGATGATCTGCATCGTCTTCGTTAGATGTGGTGAAGTTTTTGGGTTTGTTGAGTAAAATATATTCTTTGCGTTCCGGAGTAATTACCGTTCCGTCGAAGTTTACCACATCGCCCGGTTTTACTTTATAACCCATTTCGGTAATGGCTACACCATTTACTTTTACGTTACCGGATTGGATATAAATGTCAGCATCGCGACGGGAACAAATGCCCGAGTTGGCGATGTATTTGTTCAAACGAATATCGTCTGACTTTAACGGTTTTGGGATATTGTTTACCGGCTTAACGGTTTTTTTTGGAGCGGTTGCTTCAGTAGTTGGTTTGGCTTTTTTCGGGGCTTGGGCTCGCTTTGGCAGACCACCCGGAATTGACTTTTTCGAATTTGGTCGAGAGCCGCCTCTTTTATTATTGCCTTCCTTCTTATTCATAATGCTGTAATTTTACTTCATTCTGTTTGGCCATTTTGGCACAGAATTTCGGCAAAGATACGCATTTCAATGGCTTATACCGCCGAATACTATGCCGTAGTTTGAATTTAGCCCAGACTGGAACAAACTATCCTTTTTTATTTTAGAAAGATAACCTGATTATGCCTAAAGTAATGAATAAAAAAGATAGTGTGGAAGGCTGGAAAATGGTTTAGCAATGAGCCCGAGCCTCCTGCCTGCCGGGAGGCGGGTTCGCTTCTAACGCACTATAGTTTCGACTATTTTTTTGCCGTGAAGCAAAACCGACGGATTGATGAGCACTATACAGAAAACACCCGAAACGACCAGGAATTTTAAGATATTGTGCAATTTCAGATAATCGGGTTTGGCGTTGGATTTCCACAGTTTTTGAAGGAAGAAAATCAGAATAATCAGGCTGACGTAGAAATAGAGGTCCATATAGCCGACTTCAAAAATTTCGATTAAATAGTAAATCGGAATGAGGGTAGAAATGGTGAGTGCGGTGATGATTTTTTTGGCAAAAGTTTCTCCGTACAACACCGGTATGGTTTGGTAATCGTTGGCCACATCGCCTTTAAGGTTTTCTAAATCTTTAATCATTTCGCGGACGAGAATGAGTAAAAACAAGAAGGTAGCGTGGGCGAATATCTCAGGGTATAAATTTTTGTAATACAATAAGATGGCAAAAAAAGGCAGTACGGCTAAGAAAGCTGCAGTCAAGTTTCCAACTACCGTGATTTTTTTGAGTTTGTGCGAGTAAAACCAAATCAGAAAAATATACGCGGAAAAGAACAGCACGGCTCGAAACGACACAAAAAAGGCCAGTAAGAAAACCACAAAATTTACTGTGAAATAAACTTGTAGTTTGGTTTTTTGACTCACCAATCGGTCGAGTTGAGATTTGTTGGGGCGATTGATTAAGTCTTTCTTGCTGTCGTAAAAATTGTTAATGATGTAACCGGAAGCGATGGTTAAGCCGGAAGCGATTACAATGATAAACAGGTTGAAATCGAGCAATACGTCAAGCGCTCTTTTCTCGGAAGCCATAATGAAAATAGCCGATAAATATTGAGCTAAGGCAATAATAGGAATGTTATAACCGCGCACCACAGAAAACATACTGATGATTTTCAGTACGGTGTGTTTGGTTTTTCTAGTAAGCATTTTGGAGGAATTAAAATTGGTAAACGACTTCCAATTTATAATCCTTTAAAGATTGTTTTGCTTTTTCTAAATCTTCAGTAAAGCCTAAGATGTAACCGCCACCGCCGGAACCACAAAGTTTTAGGTAGTAATCGTTAGTGTCAATTCCTTTTTGCCATACGCCGTGAAATTGTTCCGGAATCATGGGTTTGAAATTGTTTAAGACTACTTTGGACAATTGCTTTGTATTAGCGAATAACGATTTCATGTCGCCGCCCAAAAAGTTTTCTACACAAGCATCGGTGTATTTGATGAATTGGGATTTGAGCATTTTGCGGAAACCATCTTCTTTGAGTTTTTCCATGAAGATGTTTACCATCGGAGCGGTTTCACCCACAATTCCGGAGTCGAGTAAGAACACAGCACCTTTACCGGTAGCACTTTGCGACGGAATGCCGGTGGCTTCAATATTGTCTTTGGAATTAATCAGAATAGGAATGCTTAAATAGCTGTTCAATGGGTCGAGACCTGAACTTTTGCCGTGGAAAAAGGATTCCATTTGGCCAAAGATGGTTTTTAACTGCAATAATTTTTCACGGGTTAAATTCTCTAAAACCGTGATTTTATTGTTAGCGTATTTATCATAAATGGCTGCCACCAAAGCACCGCTACTGCCTACGCCGTAACCTTGAGGAATACTGGAGTCGAAATACATGCCGCGGGCTACATCCGCTTTTAAAGCTTCGATGTTGAAAGTCACCAATTCGGGTTGGTCTTGCTGTAATTGCGTTAAATAATCGGCAAAACGACTTAAGCTGGCGTTTGATTTTTGGGCTTCTTCGGTAGGATTTTCATCTACTTTCAGTGCACCGTTATAAAAATTGTAAGGAATAGATAAACCTTTGGAATCTCTGATGATTCCGTATTCTCCGAAGAGCAGAATTTTGGAGTAAAACAATGGTCCTTTCATAGTTCTATACGCTAAGGTTTATGGCGCCTTCGCCAATTTGATCACAAATATAGTTACCATTTTGACAATAGCCAACTAATTCGGCCTGAATAAATTGCAAAACGGTTTCGCTAACGTTTTCGGGATATAAAACGTGCACATTAGCACCAGCATCTAAGGTAAAACAAACCGGTGTTTGGGTTTCGTTTCTGAATTTCCAAATCTTGTTGATGATTTCCAAAGTGTTGGGTTTCATCAGTATGAAATAAGGCAAGGAAGTCATCATCATAGCATGTAAAGTCAAGGCTTCACTTTCTACGATTTGGATGAATTGTTCCAAGTCGCCGTTTTCCAAAATCTTTTTCAGTTTTGATAGGTTATCATGAGCTTGCTCGAAACGTTTTTCGGCAAACGGATGGTTGTGCATTAAGTTGTGGCCAACAGTACTTGAAACCACTTTTTCGCCCTTATCTACCAACAAAATCGTGTCTTGGTAGTTTTTGAAATTGTCGTGAATGGTATTTGGAAATGCCACACCGTACAAATCTGAACTGCCACTAATAGCAGTGTTGTTTCCCCAAGCGACAACGCTTCCTTTGACACTTCGGCAAGCGCTCCCCGAACCTAATCGGGCTAAAAAAGACGCTTTTTGGTAAAAGAAATCTTCCGCCATTTCGGGATGCAATGCTTTTTCAAGCGACATGATAGTCATGGCTAAAGCGGCCATGCCCGACGCTGAAGAGGCAATTCCGGAGCTGTGCGGAAAAGTGTTTTGGGTATCTATGGTAAAATGATAGTCTTTTAAATACGGGCAATAAACAGCAATTCGCTCTAAGAATTTTTGGATTTTTGGCTTGAACTCTTCTTTGGCTTGGCCTTCAAAAAGTAAGTCGAATGAGAAATTGTTTTGGTCTTCTTCCTTTACAAAAGTTAACTTCGTGATGGTTTTACAATGGTTCAACGTAAAACTCACCGATGGATTGGCCGGAATTTGTTCCGAAGCCATATTGTTAGTGCCAATAATATCTTCTCTTTTGCCCCAATATTTAATCAAGGCAATGTTACTTGGTGCGCTCCATTGAAAGCTTCCGTTATCTAGAGTAACAGAACTTGATTTGGCTATAAAATCCTTTTCGGATAACATACTAGTCATTATTTTGAGCAAAGATACTTTTTTTAGGATATGGATGTATGTTTGTTTAGTATATTTGACAAAATTTTAAACAAAAAATTATGCAAAAAGGATTAAGACTCGCGCTAGTGGTTTTTACTTGTTTGACTATTGGTTATTTATCAGGGATGGTTACACGTGAAAGCATCACTACTTGGTACCCAACTTTAATCAAGCCGATTTTTAATCCGCCGAACTGGATTTTTGCCCCGGTTTGGACGGTATTGTACATTATGATGGGTGTCGCCGGAGGTATGATTTGGAACCGAATTGACACGGATGAAGCTGCCGTAAAAAAGGCTTTTCAATTTTTTATCATCCAATTGGGTTTGAATGCACTCTGGTCTTACCTATTTTTTGGTTTGCATAACCCTTTATTGGCTTTGATTGAAATTGTTTTGCTTTGGTTGATGATTTTTGAAACTCATAATCAATTCAAAAAAATAGACAAAACAGCAGCATTATTACTATTGCCGTATTTGGGTTGGGTAAGTTTCGCTACGGTATTAAACGCCAGTATTTGGTGGTTGAACCGATAAATATTCTAGTGTAAACTCACCACTTTAGCAATTTTCCAAGTTCCGTTAACTTGTTTCCAAAAAATAGTAAACCGACTAACCTTTTTCGGTTCATTGGGCGGATTGGTATTGTTGCTGAATGAATGCAATCCGATTTCAATGGCACCATAATCTTTAATTGGGTAAACTTCAATACTCCCGGGAACTAAATTCCGAGTCACTTTACCGCAAATGTATTTTTTAGTGCCTTCAAGGATGTCTTTTTTCGAATTGGATAAACCGCCTTGGTCGTGGTAAAATTCGATGTCATCTGCATAAAAATCAGCGTAAGTTTCAAATTTTGTATCGCAATGATTGTAAGCGTCAAAGAATACGCTGTCGAGTTTGACAATGGTTTGGTGCAATTCCGGATTGTCCGGCGCGTAGTTTTTAGTCAGTTGGTAATCGTTTGGTTTTAAAGTACTGCAACTTACCAATGACAAGAGTAGGGCAAATGAGACAATGATTTTTTTCATGAGGCTGTAATTCCATTGGCTACAATAAATCCGCTTGTCCAGGCATTCTGAAAGTTAAATCCGCCTGTA
The DNA here is from genome assembly GCA_041158485.1 of Bacteroidota bacterium. Taxonomy (GTDB): domain Bacteria; phylum Bacteroidota; class Bacteroidia; order Flavobacteriales; family Flavobacteriaceae; genus Flavobacterium. The sequence continues at coordinate 10,360 of JBEBBH010000319.1, forward strand.
ATCGCATCAATATTTACAATTTCTCCGGCGAAAAATAAGTTTTCGTGCAGCTTACTTTGCATCGTTTTGAAATTAATTTCTCGTAAATCGATGCCGCCTGCTGTTACGAATTCTTCTTTAAAAGTACTCTTGCCATTGACCTGAAATTGCGCTTTGGTGAGTTGGTTAGTTAAATCAGTCAATTGCTTTTTCGATAAATCGGCCCATTTGGTTTCGTTTCCAATGCCTGAAGCCAAAACCAAACTTTCCCATAACCTATTCGGAAACTCGAAAGGCGATTTTTTACTCACCACTTTCTTTGCGTGTTCTTGTTTGAGTTCTTTCAAAGTTTCCATTGCTTCCTCAAAAGCAACGTCGTTGAGCCAATTGACTTCTAATACAAATTGGTAATTTTTCTCTGCTAAAAGTCGAGCACCCCAAGCGGAAAGCCTCAATATTCCGGGACCGGACATGCCCCAATGGGTAATCAGTAACGGACCTGCAGCTTCGAGTTTAGTATCTTTTACTTTCACAGTAGCGAAAGCCGAAACACCCATCAAATCTTTGATTCGAGCGTCTTTGATGTTAAAAGTGAATAGGGAAGGTACCGGAGGAATAATCGTGTGATTCATGGTTTGGAGCAAATCCCAAATTTTAGGATTGCTACCCGTAGTCATGACTAATTTTTGACAGGAAAAAGTCTCGTGATTCGTTTCGACTTTCCAATAGTTTTCACCGTGAAACAGCGATTGTACACTTTGACCGGTTAGGACTTCAATTTTTAATTTTTGTGTCAATCCCAAAAAGCAGTCGATGATGGTTTGCGAGGAATCGGAAGTCGGGAACATCCGTCCGTCGTCTTCAATTTTCAATTCGACACCGCGTTTTTCAAACCATTCAATCGTGTCACCCGAACAAAACTGATGGAACGGACCGCGCAATTCTTTTTCGCCACGAGGATAAAATTTGACTAAATCATTCGGCACAAAGCAAGCATGGGTTACATTGCAACGCCCGCCGCCTGAAATGCGCACTTTTTCCAAGACGTTTTTGCCGCGTTCGAGGATGGCTATTTTCAACTTCGGAATTTGTTCAGCTATATTGATGGCTGTAAAAAAACCGGCTGCACCGCCGCCTACAATGATGATGTCGTATTTTGAATTCATAGTCTTTCCGGGAAATCGGTAATGATACCGTCAACTTCCAACGATTTTACAAAGGTAATAGCTGTAGGGTCATTTATCGTCCACGGAAAAACTTTAAATCCTTTTTCTTTGATTTTGTTAGTATTTTCAGCAGTTACTAAATGATAATGAGGATGAACCGCTTCGGCTTTGATAAATTTGGCGAAAGCTATGGCCAAGTCTAAATCAGTTTCGGTTAACACCCCAATGCGAAGGTCTTCATCATGAAAGCGAACTTCCTGCAAGGCATTCCAATCAAAACTGGAAATCAGGATTTTGTTTTGGTTGAAAGTATTTTTGGCAATCAAATCCAAAACCGCATGTGTAGTAGAAAAGGTTTTGAGTTCCACATTAATCTCGCAGCGATTATTTACCAATTCGAATACGTCGCGTAAAGTGGGAATTCCTAAATGTTGTAATTCTTTGGCTGAATAATCGGTAACCAAACCCGTTTTCGAAGTGGTTCGGTCAATGGTTTCATCATGGATAACCATCGGGATTTTATCCAAACTTAACCTCACATCGAGCTCAATCATGTCAACTCCCAAATCAATAGCCTTTTGGAATGATACCAAAGTGTTTTCGGGTGAATGGCCTTTCGCTCCGCGATGTCCAATTTTGAGCATGGTTACAGTTTCTCCAACAAAACTAAGGTAAAATTAGTATCCAATATTACTTTACCGTTTTCTACAGTAGCTTCAGTATTGGAATAAGTATCTCTGACTTTAGTGCCGTTGGCAAAAACAGTTCCGACAGCGATTTCTTTTTTTCCTTTCGGTAAATCCAAACCAACCACTACTTGATCGCTAAAATTTCCGTTGGTGTAACTTCTGCTGAACACATAAGGCGAAGCTGAAATCATTTGGTGTACTCCTGCACCAACCGCAGGATGGTTTTTGCGGAAAGTTCCCAACAATTGGTAATGCA
>JBEBBH010000320.1:0-9278 GCA_041158485.1 Bacteroidota bacterium
AGAATTATTTGGAGAATTCAAAGCACAATAAGATGAAAAACATTTTACTCATAGGCGGTTCTTACGGAATCGGTTTAGCCATCGCTAAAGAATTACAGTACGAAAACAAAGTATACATCGCCTCCAGAACCAATGAAGCGATTAGTGATATGAATGTAACCCATATTCCGTTTGATGCAGCAACCGACACGCTTAATACTTCTCTTTTACCGGAAGTTATCGATGGATTTGTATATTGTCCGGGCAGTATCAATTTACGCCCGTTTCGCGGTTTAAAACCGGAAGCGTTTGAAAGCGATTTGCAAATCAACTTTATCAGTATGATTAAAGCTTTGCAATCAGTGCTTCCCAATTTATCAGCAGCCAACCAATCGAGTGTAGTCTTATTCAGTTCTGTAGCGGCCGGCATGGGAATGCCTTTTCATACCAGTGTAGCAGCTGCTAAAGGCGCTATTGAAGGTTTTGCCAAAGCCTTAGCCGCAGAGTATGCTCCGAAAATCAGAGTAAATGTTATAGCACCTTCGTTAACGGATACACCATTGGCTGAAAAATTCCTAAGTAACGAAGAAAAAAAGGAAAAATCGGCCCAACGCCATCCGCTTAAAAGAGTGGGCACTCCCGAAGACATGGCTAAAACATCAAAATTTTTACTGAGCGAAGATAGTTCGTGGATTTCCGGTCAGATTTTCCATGTAGATGGCGGTATGTCGACTTTACTTGTGAATCAATAATTAAAAAATAGCATCAGCAATCACAATTCAATGCATATTGATATTGTTTTTGCCATTGAAATTGAAATTTTACCACATGAATATATTCTGGTTTAGACGCGATTTGCGATTAGAGGACAATGCCGGACTTTATCATGCTTTACAAAGCGATGAGGAAGTATTGCCTATTTTTATTTTTGATCAAAATATCCTTTCGCAATTGCCGAAAAACGATGCGCGTGTAACATTCATCCACGACCAACTATCGAAAATACAAAGTCAGCTCCAAAAAATAGGCAAATCATTAGCGGTTTTCTATGGTGATCCATTCGAAGTTTACAAGAGGATATTAGCTGAAAACAATATAAAAACGGTTTACACCAACCACGATTACGAGCCTTACGCCAGAAAACGCGACTTAGAACTGTTCCAACTTTTTAAAGAGTTTGGCATCGAATTCAAAACCAGTAAAGATCAGGTTATTTTTGAGAAAAGCGAAGTCGTAAAAGATGACGGAACACCTTATGTTGTTTATACACCATATTCCAATAAATGGAAAGAAAACTTCAAAAAAACAAGCTTAACTCTTTACAATTCTGAGGTTTATTTACATAAAACAGCACTTCACTCCTATCCATTTTTAAGTTTGGATGACATCGGTTTTGAGCGATCCAATATTGCAGTCACTCCTTTTGATATTTCCGAATCGCTTATCGATAATTACGAAGCCACGCGCAACTTTCCGGCGATGAACAAAACCTCGTACCTCGGAATATATTTGCGTTTCGGTGCTGTATCGGTTCGTCAAATGGTCGCCAAAGCATTGCAAAGTAAGAATGAAACTTTTTTGAAAGAACTGATTTGGCGTGAATTTTTTATGCAAATTCTGTGGCATTTCCCACATACGGTCAACAAAAGTTTCAAACCTAAATACGATGAAATTCAGTGGGATAACAACGAAACCCTATTCCAACAATGGTGTGAAGGCAAAACAGGTTATCCCTTTGTCGATGCCGGCATGCGCGAACTCAATACCACCGGACACATGCACAATCGCGTTCGCATGATAGTGGCCAGTTTTTTATGCAAACATTTACTCATCGATTGGCGTTGGGGCGAAGCCTATTTTGCCCAAAAACTATTGGATTACGAACAAGCCAGCAACGTTGGGAATTGGCAATGGGCTGCGGGAAGTGGCGTAGATGCTGCACCTTATTTTCGAATTTTCAATCCTACCGAACAAATAAAGAAATTTGACAAAGACTTAGTCTACATCAAAAAATGGATACCTGAACTGAATAGTTTATCGTATCCGCAACCTATAGTAGAACACAAAACCGCTCGTGAAAAGTGTTTGACCGTCTATAAATCAGCTGTCGGTTAATGAATATTGTTTGGTTCAAAAGGGATTTGCGCTTGCACGACAATGAAGCGTTGTACCGAGCTTTAGAAGCGCCGGGAAAAGTCCTCTTACTTTACATTTTAGAACCGTCATTACAAAATGATCCGCATTACAGTCAGCGGCATTTCGATTTTATCAAACAATCGTTAGCAGAATTACAAGCCGAACTACTTCCCTATCATACACAAATCCTTATTGTAGAGGAAGAAGCGGTAATTGTGTTTAAAAAATTAATCGAAATGCTCTCCATCCGCGGGATTTACTCGCATCAGGAAACCGGTCTTAAAGTTACTTATGATCGTGATTTAGCGGTTGCCGAAATGTTGAAAGAACACGGAATTCCGTGGCATGAGTGTATCACTAATGGCGTAATTCGCGGATTACAAAATCGCAAACACTGGAAAGAAGATTGGTACGATTTTATGGAGAAACCTTGTTTTCCGTTCAAAGCCGATAGCCGAAGTTTCATCAAATACCGCGAGTTGGAAGAAATAGAAAATTACTTTTCGATTCCGAGTTTAAAAACTGAAAAAAACACCCCTTTTCAAAAAGGCGGGAGTAAAACCGGATGGCGTTACCTGCAATCCTTCTTGGAAGAACGCGTTGAAAATTACAGTCGACACATCTCCAAACCCGAAGCTGCACGCAAAGGATGCAGTCGCCTTTCTCCCTACATTGCTTGGGGAAATTTATCGGTTCGGCAAGTTTACCAAGCCGCCGGTTTAAAGGCCAAAAGTGGCAAAAACAAACGTCAAATAGCCAATTTTGCTTCACGTTTGCGATGGCAAGCTCATTTTATTCAGAAGTTCGAAATGGAATGTGAAATGGAATTTGTGGCCGTGAATAAAGGATACCACAACTTGAAACAAACCGTTCGTGAAGATTGGCATGTGGCTTGGGCTATGGGCAAAACCGGCGTTCCGATTGTTGATGCTTGTATGCGTTGCTTGAACACTACCGGTTATTTGAACTTTCGCATGCGGGCTTTGGTCGTTTCGTTTTATACCCATCATTTGTTTCAGCCATGGCAAAACTGCAGTCCGCACTTGGCACAACAATTTCTCGATTTTGAACCCGGCATTCATTATCCGCAAATTCAAATGCAAGCCGGCGTAACCGGAATCAATACATTACGGGTTTACAATCCGGTCAAAAATTCCTTAGAACACGACCCTGATGGTGAATTCATCAAAAAATGGGTGCCCGAATTGGCTACTTTACCAACGCCATTTGTACATGAACCTTGGAAACTTACCGCTATTGAACAGGTGTTTCACGAGTTCATTCCGGGTAAAAACTATCCTTTACCCATAGTAAACTTGGAAGAAGCAAGAAAAAAATCATCCGACTTTTTTTGGGGTATGCGAAAAGAAGCAACGGTAAAATCAGACAGTAAAAGAGTCTTAGCCAAACACACTTTACCGGATAGAGAATAAAATTAATCGTTTACCAAAGAAGACAATGCACTTGTCCAAATGGCATAACCTTTGGCATTCATATGCAAATTATCTTCAATAAAAATATCTTTCATAGGTTGACCATTTTCCAACATTCTATCCCAAATATTGATAAAAACCGAGTATTTATCACTTTTTAAATAATTACTGATTAATGTATTGGTAGCTATCATTCTGTCCTTCATTGCCCAACGCAGTAAAGAAGGCTTAAGAGAAACAAACACTATAGGCGTTTGAGGAAATTGTTTTCTCAGTGTGGTATGTAGGGTTTTGTAACGATGAAAAACCATTTCCGGGCTGACGTTTGCTGAACTCGCCACATCGTTTTCACCACAGTAAATAAAAATCTTCTTGGGTTTGTATTTTAACACCACTTCATTTTGCCAAAAAATCAAATCTTCCAAAGTAGCACCGCCAAAAGCGCGATTGACAATATTTTCATTGTGAAAATCTTCTTTCACTGTTTTCCACAATCTGAATGAAGAACTTCCAATAAACAAGAGCATTCCTTCTTTAGGTTGTTAGATACTGTCTTGGGTTTTGAAGGCTTTGATTTCATTCCAAAACGGTTTTTGCTGGGCAATAACATTAAAAGAAATGAATAAGATTAGTATAGCGAAAAGTTTTTTCTTCATTTTTTTAAGTTACAGATTTTTAATGTTTTTAATGCTATCAAAACTCAATTCATTAAAATGCTTGATAACTCTATCGGCTTTAGAATAGTCTTGCATTTTAGAGTGAAAACTATCGTAACCGATACAGTAAATTCCGGCTGCTTTGGCCGCTAAGATTCCGTTAGTACTGTCTTCAATCACTATACAGTTTTCTACTGGAGTTTGCGCTAAAAAAGCGGCGTGTTGAAATATCGCCGGATGTGGTTTCGACTTAGGAAAATCTTCACCCGAAACGATATGAGAAAAATATTGATGTAATCCGAAACGATTAAAAATTCTATTGATGGTTACAGTTGCCGATGAAGAAGCTAAAACAAATTGCATTCCGTTAGCGTGTAGTGCTTTAATCAAATCTTCTACGCCTTCCAACAGGTACAAATCTTCCTTTTGATCGAATGCTTCATTAAATAGTTCGCGCTTGGTTGCTACCAAAGTATTGACATCTTCTGCCAATTGGAATTCAGCCTTCAATCGTTCAAAAATATTTTTAGTCGAATTTCCGGTAAACGAAGCATACATTTCGGGTGTAATGGTTATGCCTAATTGTTTGAAGTGTTGGTTATAAGCATAATGATGTACCGGTTCGGTATCTACAATTACGCCATCCATGTCGAATATTACGGTTTGTATCATAAAGAGTTGCTGAGTTGCTGAAGCTCTAAGGTGCTAAGGTGTGAATAAGAAGAAGTTAGGAGTTTTTAGACAATTGTATCAAAAAATAAAAAATTGGGGCGAACAATAAAGCAAACAGCAAGAACAAAAACCAGCTTCCCAAAACATCGGGCCAACCTAAAGCAATTTGCACTGTTTTATAATCCAATATCCAAAAAATGAGTAGTACAAACACTTTCAAAACCCTAATCATTCGTGTCATGATTCGATATTGTACTTCGGCATTTTCCGCAGTAATTGTTGCGGAATAGTTCATTTTGTGTGGATAGCGACTAAAAATCGTCAACATTAAATACAAAACTGTTGACACTATAGGTAATCCTAAAATCGTAGCTTTAGAACCAAATCCATCAGGTTCGCCACCACCACCAAAATGAGTTGGAATGATTTCGGGAAGTAAAGGATAAAATTTAACGGTGAAAATCCAAAAGCCAATCAACAGCAACAATCCCAGCACTTCAACACTACGATCAAAAGGCGTTAACGAAAGTCTTAATATCGGTCGGTTTGACACCATTTTAATTGTCTTTTTTAAGCAAATATTTCACTACCGTTTCGGCAGCGTGTAATCCAAACAAACAAGGCATCCAGCTGTTGGTACCGTAAAACGATTTCTTGTAGTTGGTTCCGTCGGTCATTTTTACACTACTTTCATCCGGTCTTTCATAAGAATAAACGACTTTCACACCGCTCGAAATACCTTCTTTTTTTAAGCGTTTGCGCACCACTTTGGCTAACGGACAATAATCAGTTTTACGAATATCTGTTACTTTTACTTTGGAAGCTTCATATTTTCCGCCGGCGCCCATATTACTAATGACTTTTACGCCTTTTCGCTTGGCTGCGATAATCAAGTTCAATTTAGGCGTCACACTGTCGATACAATCGAGGACATAATCAAAATCGGCTGTAACAATTTCTTTAGCTCTTTCGGGAGAGAGAAATTCTTGAACAGGCGTTAAATGCAATTCCGGATTAATATCCATTAATCGGGCAGACATCAAACTTACCTTCGGTAATCCTACAGTAGAATGCAAAGCCGGTAATTGGCGGTTAATGTTGGTAATATCTACCACATCGCCATCTACGATGGTCATATTCCCTACTCCTGCTCGGGTCAAAAACTCGGCGGCAAACGAACCTACGCCACCCAAACCAACGACCAAAACATTGGCATTTTTTAAACGATTTAATCCTTCTTCTTTAAATAAAAGTTCCGCTCTTTCTTGCCACTTTGCCATTTTAATAACGAATTTTTAGTTTTGAATTGAAAGCGGCAAAAATAGGGAAAAATAAGGATTGAATAAAGTAGTGATGACTGTTAAAATCAGTTTTACTTTTTAAAAACTTTTAGCCAATTGACAGCTACTTGTTGCTGTAATTCAGGTAAGGAAATATTTTTACTCACTGCTGCTTTGGTGTAGACTTCTTCCAATGTCTCTTCAATAGTATCTGTTTCTAAGAAAAAGCGATCATTGGGCACCGATTGAAACACAGCAGCCAATTCGGGATTGCGCAATAAATATTTCCCAAACGACAAATAAAAGCCACAATCTAGTAATGCCTTGGCTGTTGGCTCATTTTTAGAAAATCCGTGTAAAATAACCGGTACTTTGATAGGGCGTTTTTTATGAATGGCGATTAACTCTTGGTAAGCTGCCACCAAGTGTAACACCAATGGTTTTTGATACTTTTCGGCTAAATCAATTTGTTGCTCAAAGACTTTGGCTTGTAAGGCCATAGGAATGTCGATTCGCTTGTCTAAACCACATTCGCCCAACGCTAAACATTCCGGCAATTTGAGTTTTTCTTCTATCGTTTTCAAATCCGATTCCAAACGACTTTCTGAAATATACCACGGATGGATTCCAATGGAATATTGTGGTATACCTTCGTAAAACTCCCAAGGATATTGGTTCACCAATTCAGATATTTCCGAATTATTAGTAAAGCGATGCGTATGTAAGTTGTACAACATTAGTCGTGAAATTTTTTCACTCCTGCCAAAATTTCGATAGTCAAATCGTTTTCCAAAGGCACAATCGGACACGAGTATTTATGATTATAAGCGCAATACGGATTATAAGCTTTGTTAAAATCGATAGTTACCGTTTTGGTTTTGGGAATACGCATGTCTATGTAGCGTCCGCCGATGTAGCTTTCCTTTCCGCAAGTGAGGTCAGAAAACGGTAAAAACAAATAATCTTCGTAGCCTTCCTTTTTGCTCAATTCGAGGTTTTGGTATACATTGAGCTTGAACTCTTTTCCGTCAATTTGAAATAACAATTCGCCATACTTCTTGTATTCGGGTAAACGTGTAGTTGACGTTTTCATTTTAAAAACGGCCTCTTTGGGTGTTCTGACAAACTTGGCCTCAACTATGAACTTCTCATCAATCGGATAAAATTCTAACGCCTTAAACACTTTGAAATCTTCTTCGGTAAGCGGACTTTCATCGCGTGTGGCAAATTCTCTGTTGAGATTGACTTGAAACTCCTGAGCGGTTTCTTGCGACATCGTCAAAGAAACTTGCAATAACAATAAAAGAGAAAGTACTTTTTTCATCAGTCGGTTTTCAACAAAAATAACACAAAAAATGTTGGGAAACTCAGAAAGTTGTTGACTCCAAAAAGCAGGAACTTCGTAACTTTACACTTCAATTAATTCCCATGCTCAAAACGGCTTTCCAACGTTATATTGATAACTTTAAAGGTTTTTCCAGAGAAATTTGGATACTAACCTTAATTACGTTTATCAATCGGGCCGGAACTATGGTATTGCCTTTCTTGTCTAAATATTTAAAGGAAGATTTAGGATTTAGTTATAGTCAAGTTGGCTGGATTATGGTGTGCTTCGGCGTTGGCTCGATGTTAGGTTCTTGGTTGGGCGGCAAACTTTCGGACAAAATCGGATTTTATAAAATCATGATTTTCAGTTTGCTCACGAGCGGTTTGCTGTTTTTAGCCATACAGTTTGTCACGAGCTTTATCGGTCTTTGCATTAGCATGTTCGTGATTATGTCGGTTGCCGATATGTACCGACCGGCAATGTTTGTTTCCATTGGCGCTTATGCCAAACCGGAAAATCGTACACGGGCGCTGACCTTAGTTCGTTTGGCAATTAATTTAGGTTTCGCTGCCGGACCGGCTTTGGGTGGTTTGATCATTATGAGTATTGGCTACCAAGGCTTGTTTTGGGTAGACGGTTTGAGTTGTATTGTAGCCATTCTCATTTTCTGGCTGAAAGTAAAAGAGAAGAAGAAATCGGCGTTCACCGACAAAGAACATCCGGGAGAAATATTGACGCATTCGGTTTTTAAAGACAAACCCTTTTGGCTGTTTTTGTTTACTTGTCTGGTTTCGGGTATCTTGTTTTTCCAAGTGTTTACCACTATTCCACTCTATCACCGAGAACAATTTAATTTATCTGAATTACAAACCGGATTATTACTCACCATGAATGGCTTACTGGTTTTCTTTTGCGAAATGGCGATTGTAAGTTATGTGGAAAGAAAGAAAATCAACAAAGTAAAAGTAGTGGCTTTTGGATGTTTGTTGATGGCTATCAGTATGTTTTTGATGCTGATGAATACTTGGGTCGGCATTTTAACCATCATGATGTTGTTTATGACTTTTGCCGAAATGTTTGCCTTTCCGTTTTCGAATTCGGTTGCCTTGAGTCGCGCACCCAAAGGTCATGAAGGTCGTTATATGGCCATTTATACTATGAGTTTTAGTTTAGCTCACATTCTTAGTGCAAAAGTCGGCATGGAAATTATCGAATATTACAAAACCGATGGTTACCAAATGAATTGGCTCTTTATGGGAACTTTGGGCGTATTGGGAGCAATCTGTGGATTTTGGGTTTACCAACTCATCCAAGCCGAAAACAAAAGACTGTAAATCAACAACTTTCCGACTTACAACCACTTTGAAACTTAAAATTTAGTTAAATAACTATAAATTTAGTTGTGTAACTACAAAAATAGTTATACGTTTGTTTTGTCCATTTGAAACAAAGTTTAAAACGATGACTATGCAAAAGTTAACCAACAAGGAAGAAGAAATCATGCAAATTCTGTGGAAGCTTAAAAAAGCTTTCGTAAAAGAAGTGTTGGCCGAAATCACAGAAGACCAACCGCATTACAATACGCTCTCCACCATTATTCGCAATTTAGAAGAAAAAGGTTTTGTAGGCCATACCGCATTTGGCAACACACATCAGTATTACCCGATTGTACAGATGGAAGACTACAGAAAACGATTCATGAATACGGCTATTGACAACTATTTCAACAGTTCGTATAAAAACTTGGTTTCCTTTTTTGCCGAAGAAGAAAAAATTTCAGCAGAAGAACTCAGAG
>JBEBBH010000321.1:0-2554 GCA_041158485.1 Bacteroidota bacterium
AAAGCCATAGATGAAGCGGAGTTAATTTTTATTTCGGTGAATACGCCTACCAAAACGTATGGTACCGGAAAGGGAATGGCAGCCGATTTAAAACATATAGAATTGTGTGCCCGTCAAATTGCTAAAGTGGCCAAAAACGATAAAATAATCGTTGAAAAATCAACTTTACCGGTGCGTACAGCCGAGGCTTTGAAAAGCATTTTAGACAATACCGGAAATGGCGTAAAGTTTCAAATTCTCTCCAATCCGGAGTTCCTGGCAGAAGGAACAGCAGTACAAGATTTATTAAGCCCGGACAGAGTGTTAATTGGAGGTGAAACAACGCCCGAAGGACAAAATGCTATCGAGGCCTTAGTCGATGTTTATGCGAATTGGGTGCCGAGAGAGCGCATTTTAAAAACCAATGTATGGTCGTCTGAGTTGTCAAAGCTAACAGCTAATGCTTTTCTAGCACAGCGTGTTTCTTCCATCAATGCCATTTCTGAATTGTGTGAAAAAACAGAGGCTAATGTAAATGAAGTGGCCAAAGCCATCGGAATGGATAGCCGTATCGGTTCTAAATTCCTGAAAGCGTCTGTTGGTTTCGGAGGGTCATGTTTCCAAAAAGACATTCTCAATTTGGTTTATATTTCTAAAGCTTTCGGCTTGAACGAAGTGGCCGATTATTGGGAACAAGTCATCATTATGAATGACCATCAAAAAAGACGTTTCTCTAAAAATATAGTGCAAACACTTTACAATACCGTTTCAGGCAAAAAGATTACTTTCTTAGGTTGGGCTTTCAAAAAAGACACCAATGATACTCGTGAATCTGCCGCAATTTATGTTGCCGACGATTTGATTAATGAGCAAGCTCGTATCGCCCTTTTTGATCCTAAAGTAGAACAAAAACAAGTGTTGTCCGATTTGAATTATTTGGATACCCGTCAACCGGAAGAAAATGCCAACAGTATTACAACTTTCCAAAATCCGTATGAAGCTTGTGCCGATGCCCATGCCATTGCAATTTTGACTGAATGGGATGAGTTTAAAACCTATGATTGGCAAAAAATTTACGACAGCATGTTAAAACCTGCCTTTGTATTTGATGGCAGAAATTTGTTGGATGCTGAAAAAATGAGAGCTATTGGTTTTGTATATCAATCTATTGGTTCTTAATTAAAGAAGTATATTTGTCAACATCATAATAGCGTTAAATCAGTTAATTTTTTTTTATGAATACCAAAATTGCAGTTATAGGATTAGGATATGTTGGGTTGCCTTTGGCCAGATTATTTGCTACCAAATATCCGGTCGTGGGGTTTGATATCAATCAACATCGCATCAACGAATTGAATTCGGGGATTGATGCCACATTGGAAGTGAGTGAAGACTTGCTCAAACAAGTCTTAGTTGCACAACCTTCTGATGCTAATGGCCTTTACTGCAGTTGCGCTATTGAGGATATCAAAAATTGTAACATCTATATTGTTACAGTACCGACTCCGGTAGACAAAAACAACCGACCTGATTTAACTCCTTTGTACAAATCGAGCGAAACCGTTGGGAAAGTATTGAAAAAGGGAGATATCGTTATTTATGAATCAACTGTTTATCCCGGTGTAACTGAGGAAGAATGTATTCCGGTGCTGGAACGCGTGAGCGGTTTGAAATTCAACAGCGACTTTTTTGCAGGCTATTCACCGGAGCGCATTAATCCCGGAGACAAAGAACATACCGTTGAAAAAATTCTGAAAGTAACTTCCGGTTCTACACCTGAAATCGGTCAGAAAGTTAACGAACTATACAAATCAGTTATTACCGCCGGAACGCATTTGGCACCTTCCATCAAGGTGGCTGAAGCGGCTAAAGTGATTGAGAATTCACAACGCGACATTAACATTGCTTTTGTCAACGAATTGGCTAAGATTTTTAATTTATTGGAAATTGATACCCATGCCGTTTTGGAAGCAGCCGGAACCAAATGGAACTTTTTGCCTTTCAAACCCGGATTGGTAGGCGGCCATTGTATAGGGGTTGATCCTTATTACTTGGCGCAAAAAGCACAAGAAAAAGGATATCATCCCGAAATTATTTTAGCCGGTAGAAGACTCAACGACAGTATGGGAGAATATGTAGCCTCTCAAGTGGTAAAGTTGATGATTAAAAAAGGCGTCACCATCAACCAAGCCAAATTGCTGATGATGGGTATCACTTTTAAAGAAAATTGTCCGGATGTTCGTAATACTAAGATTGTTGATGTGGTTCACGCTTTGGAAGATTACGGAATTGAAGTAACCATCTTTGACCCTTGGGCTAAACCGGAGGAAGTAAAACACGAATATGGATTAACAACAGTTAATGCATTGCCTGAGAGTGCTTTTGATGCCATTGTTTTGGGAGTAGCACACAAAGAATTTGCTGAGATCGACTTTAACTCGCTAAAAACAGCTAATAGCGTTGTTTTTGATGTAAAAGGCGTTTTGAGAGAAAGTGCAGATGCCCGACTTTAATCTAAAAAGTTTTAGAAAAGACGTTACAATAGTCGATTTACCTACTAAGTCTGAGCTTAGGC
>JBEBBH010000322.1:0-3352 GCA_041158485.1 Bacteroidota bacterium
ATACATTATAAAGGAGAAAGTACGGTTAAAGACGGAACTTACATGAAGCGTTTTCAGGAGGCGATGAGTTTCTTCTACCAAAAGCATTTTAAAGGATCGCTCTTTTTTTCGTTGTTCATGAAAATCGGCATCGTTTTCTTTTCATTAGTCAAGCGATTTCAAGGAAAAGTACCGCCGAAACCTGCGCCTGAAAAGTATCTTTTAGTTTCTGATAATGAAGCTATACAGGAAAAATTAACCGCTATTTTGCAAAAAAGTGTGGAAAGAACGGCTATCGAAAACGGGAAAATAGTAATTTCGCAAACGATTTCGAAAAGCAAGCCAACCGAAGTCATTTTAGATGTCGATTACCTCGGGTTTAAAAAGGCTATGGCATTTTTGGAAGAAAACAAAAACAAGTCGCTTACCTTTAAGTTGTTACCGCCTTCGAGTGGTTTTATCATCGGAAGTAACAGCAGTAACGACAGGGGAGAAGTGATACAGATTTAAGAATGCAGAACACAGATTGCAGATTTCAGAATAAATAAACAAATCGATTTGCAATAAAAAATATAGAATCACAGGTAAATCCTAATTCCTTTTATTAATTTTGCAATCGAAACGACAAAATACAACTTTAGATTATCAATATGGCAAAGTTTGAATTGAAATTGCCCAAAATGGGAGAAAGTGTTGCAGAGGCAACGATTACCAACTGGTTGAAAAATGTAGGTGACAGCATTAGTGCTGACGAAGCGGTTTTGGAAATCGCCACCGACAAAGTAGACAGCGAAGTGCCGAGTGAGGTTTCGGGTGTTTTAGCCGAAATTTTATTTCAGGTGAATGATGTGGTGAAAGTTGGTCAAACCATCGCTATTATTGAAACCGAAGGCGGTTCAGTCACAGCAGCTCCGGTAGCGGAAACAGTTGCAGCTCCTATTGCTGAAGTGGCTAAAACAGTTGAAGTCGCAGTAGCTACAGCAGCTCCGGCCGATTTCAAAGCCTCGGATAAATTCTTTTCGCCTTTAGTGAAAAACATCGCTACTGCAGAAGGCGTTACGGTGGCCGAGTTAGAAACCATTGCCGGCTCCGGAAAAGACGGACGCGTAACCAAAGACGATATTTTAAATTACGTTAAAAACAGAGGAAATCAACCGGTGGCTGCACCTCAAGCAGTTGTTCCGGTAAGTGCTTCGGCTCCAAAAACAACAACGCCAATCGCTACGCCGGTTTCGGTTAACGGTGGCGACGAAATTGTGGAAATGGACCGAATGCGCAAGTTGATTTCCGGTTATATGGTGGCTTCGGTACAAACTTCGGCACACGTACAATCATTTATTGAAGTCGACGTGACCAATATTGTAAAATGGAGAGATCGCGTTAAAAATGCTTTCGAGAAGAGAGAAGGTGAGAAGCTAACTTTTACCCCAATCTTTATGGAAGCAGTGGCCAAAGCGTTAAAAGATTTCCCGGGTATGAATATTTCTGTGGATGGTGAGTTTATCATCAAACGCAAAAACATCAACTTAGGAATGGCGGCAGCGTTACCAAACGGAAACTTGATTGTTCCGGTAATTAAAAATGCCGATCAGTTGAACTTAGTGGGTATGGCCAAAGCCGTAAACGATTTGGGTAACCGTGCTAAAGCCGGAAAATTGAAACCGGACGATACGCAAGGCGGAACTTATACAGTTACGAATGTGGGAACTTTTGGTTCTGTTTTCGGAACGCCTATCATCAACCAGCCGCAAGTAGGTATCTTAGCTTTAGGCGCGATCAGAAAAGTACCTGCGGTTATCGAAACACCGGAAGGTGATTTTATCGGTATCCGTCAAAAAATGTTCTTGTCGCACTCTTATGACCACAGGGTTGTAGATGGTGCGCTCGGAGGTAGTTTTGTAAAACGCGTAGCCGAATATTTAGAGGCTTTCGATGTGAATAGAGAGTATTAAAATAGAATTACAGTCAACCCAACCCTTTCCCAACGGAAAGGGTTTTTTTATCCACAAATCATAAATCTTTATTAAGATATCGACAAACGGTAAAGTCATTATTTTATCTTTGTTGGCATAAATTATACTAATGGAATTAAAACTCACCCGACCGATTTGCTTCTTCGATTTAGAAACCACCGGAATCGATGTCGCCAAAGACAGAATCGTCGAAATCTCAATATTTAAAGTCTATCCTAACGGCAATAAAGAAAGCAAAACATGGTTGGTCAATCCAACTATTCCCATTCCGCCGCAAGCCACTGCAGTTCACGGAATTTCGAACGAGAAAGTAGCCAACGAACCTACTTTTAAAGAGTTGTCGGGACAAATTCACAACATGATCAAAGATTCGGATTTGGCCGGATTCAATTCTGACCGTTTTGATATTCCGCTATTGGCTGAAGAATTATTGCGTGCGGAAGTCGACTTCGATATGAAAAACCGAGTGTCGGTTGATGTGCAAACCATTTTCCACAAAAAAGAGGAAAGAACCTTAAGTGCGGCGTACAAGTTTTACTGCAATCAAAGTTTAGAAAACGCTCATAGTGCCGAAGCTGATACGATGGCGACTTACGAAATCCTAAAAGCGCAATTGGATCGTTACACCGATTTGGAAAACGACATGAAAGTTTTATCGGAATTCACTACACGCAAGAAATCGGTTGATTTTGCCGGGTTTATTGCGTTGAACGACAAAGGACAAGAAATTTTCACTTTCGGTAAACACAAAGGCGCTTTGGTAGAAGATGTATTCGATAAAGAACCGGGCTATTTCGGTTGGATTCAGAACGCCGAATTCCCATTGTATACTAAAAAAGTACTAACGGCAATTAAACTAAGAAAGTTAAACACTAAATAGTTGTAGGTTATAGGTTGTAAGTTCTGTGTTATTTACTTACAACTTACAACACACAACTTACAACCAAGAAAATGAAAATCATCTGTATCGGAAGAAATTACGCCAATCACATCGCGGAACTCCAAAATGAGCGTCCCGACGAACCTGTTATTTTTTTAAAACCGGATTCGGCTGTTTTGCCCGACAAAGCGCCGTTTGTTATTCCGGATTTCAGCTCAGACATTCACCACGAAATCGAAGTGATTGTCAAGATTAACAAATTAGGGAAATACATCGATCCGAAATTTGCCCATAAGTATTATGACGAAATCGGATTGGGAATAGATTTTACCGCTCGCGATGTGCAAAACAAGCTCAAAGAAAAAGGTTTGCCATGGGAAAAAGCCAAGGCATTTGACGGTTCAGCGATTATTGGTGACTTTCTACCGAAAAATGAGTTTAGTTCCACAGAAAATATTACATTTGAATTAACCAACAACGGGCAAACGGTTCAAAAAGGAAACACCGCCAATATGTTGTG
>JBEBBH010000323.1:0-9004 GCA_041158485.1 Bacteroidota bacterium
TTCTTACGTTGGTCTTCCTGCATACGCACTACGATGTTGTAGTCGTCATCGCCTTCTTTGTAAGTCGATATTTCTTGACCGTAAACGGAACGACGCAAATTGAATCCTAATTGTCCGGTAGAAACTCCGGTACTTCCGGCGTTAACGCGATCGACAATCACTTCTAATTCCGGACTTTGTTTGTTAACATCCACGCTCAATTTCTCGATACCCGGAATGTTTTTACTGTTGATAAAGGCCATCATTTTGTCGGCTTCCACTAACATTTGGTCGTAATCAGAACCGGTTAATTGGATACTAATCGGATAACCGGCAGGCGGACCATTGGAGTCTTTTTCAACTGTTACAATAGCGCCGGCTATGCCTTTTACTTTGCTTCGAATTTCCTCTAAAACATCAGAGGTATTCACGCCGCGGCGGAATTTAAACTCTGAGAAGTTTACCGTTACTTTTCCTTTAAAAGGTGTTTCAGAAGCGGAACCGGCATCTACATTCGGATTTCCGGCACCAACACCAACTTGCGACACGATACTTTCGGCCAAGTAGTTTTCGTCCGGGTTTTTCTCGTCTATGTATTTGCTAAGGATATTGATGACTTGTTTTTCTACAAATAAAGTCGCCTTATTGGTCTTTTCAATATCGGTTCCTTGCGGATATTCGATGTAAACGATGGCTTGATTCGGAATATTATCCGGGAAGAACAATACTTTTCTCGGGAAAATACCCAACAAGATAAATGAAAAGAACAACATCGCAATGATACCGCCAAGGGCAAACCAAGCGTTTCTTCCGGTTAGTATTTTAGCTAAGAAAGCTTTGTATTTTTCTTCCATTCTCGGGAAGAAATCGTGTTGGAAGTCTTGTGTCCATTGGTACAGTTTCCATTTGTACAACCACATTAATCCTAAGGCAATAATGGCTAAATGTCCGATGCCACGACCTAATTTAGAATCGTATAAATTTCCTAAGATGACAAAAATAACTCCGATAATTCCGAAGATAATCGAGTACATTTTAGCCGAACGATTGGTTACATTTCTATCTTCAATATCCATAGAACCACCGGTCATGGCAGCGTTTACAATCATCGCTACAAATAATGAAGCGCCTAAAGTAACCGAAAGCGTTAATGGGAAGTAAATCATAAATTTACCCATAGTACCCGGCCATAAGGCGAATGGTAAAAACGCCATTAAGGTTGTAGCCGTTGAGGAGATTACCGGCCAGGCGATTTCCCCGATACCGATTTTAGAGGCTTGTACACGCGGCATGCCTTTTTTCATGTTGGCAAATACGTTGTCTACTACCACAATACCGTCGTCAACCAACATTCCCAATCCCATAACCAAACCAAACAACACCATAGTATTCAAGGTCATGCCAAAGGCGGATAAAATGGTGAAAGCCATCAACATCGATAACGGAATCGCAGCACCTACAAACAACGAGTTGCGCAATCCCATGGTAAACATCAATACAATCATTACCAATACAATTCCGAAGATAATGTGGTTGGAAAGCTCATCTACTTGGTGTTCAACACGTGAAGACTGGTCGTTGGTCAAATCGATTTTCAAATCTTTCGGCAAGTAATTTTCTTGTGCTAATTTGATTCTTTCTTTTACTTGTTCAATGGCCGAAATCATGTTTTGACCCGAACGTTTTTTCACATTCAACATCACCACTTCTTTACCTTTTTCACGGGCGTAAGTGGTTTTTTCTTTTTCTTTAAAACTTACTTTAGCGATGTCTTTTAGGTACACCGAACCGCCGTACGATTTAACGATTACATTTTCCAGTTCTTTGGGATCTTTAATTTCACCTACGATTCGGATATTGTTACGCGAACCTTGAGAAATTAAGTTACCGCCCGAAAGCGTCATGTTTTCGTATTTGACCGCATTTTGGATGTCGTCGAAAGAGACTTGGGCAGCGGTCATTTTGAAGATATCAACCGCAATTTCTACTTCTTTATCGTCAACACCTAAGATGTCTACTTTTTTAACTTCGGCAATTTCTTCAATATCATCTTGAAGCAATTCGCCGTATTTTTTCAGCTGTTGCGTGGTGTAATTTCCTTTTAAATTGATGTTCAAAATCGGCACTTCTTCCGAAATGTTCAATTCGAAAACACTCGGTTCTACTTTACTGCCGTTGTCTAAGTTGGGCCAATCGGTATCGGCTTTTACAATATCAACTTTGTCTTTGATTTTGGTTTTGGCTTCTTCAATCCCAACTTTATCGCCAAATTCCACTATAATCATCCCGTAATCTTGGAAGGAACTGGCCGTAATTTTTTCAATACCACTGATGTTTTTGAACTCTTTTTCCAGTGGTTTGATGATGAGTTTTTCCACGTCTTCTGCCGAGTTACCCGGGAAAACAGAAGAAACATATATTTTATTTTCGATGATTTCAGGGAAATCTTCACGAGGCATAGTTACATAGGCAATCAAACCGGTAACCACAATCAGCAAGGTGAAAATGTACACCGTTACTCTGTTGTCTATCGCCCAACTCGAAATTCCGAATTCTTTATTTTGATGTGACATATAGTATAGTTATAAGTTATGCGTTATAAGTTGTAAGTTAAAGATTGAGAACAACCCGAAACTTTACACTTAGAACTTGTAACGATTTTAGAAATTAAGTTTCATTCCTTCTGAGATGTTGTTGATACCATCCGTAACAATGATAGCGTTTGGCTCAATACCGCTTAGAATTTCGGTTACGTTATCCGAAGATTTTCCGGTGGTAACGATTACTTTTTTAGCCGTTCCGGTTTTGCCGTTACTGTTTTCAACGGTGTAAATAAACTTGGCTCCGTTACCGTCTTCTTGGATAATTCCGGTTGGTACCACAGTAGCTTCTTTGTTCACGTAATCGATAATTTTTAGTTTGGCTACCTGATTCGGTCTTAACAAGTTTTCCGGATTCGGAACGCTTACTTCGATTCCGAAACTGCGGTTATTCGGGTTGATAAAGTTACCAACTTGACGCACTTTTCCTTTGTAGGTTTTTCCTAAAGACGACAAGAACACATCTACTTCGGTGCCGATTTTTAATTTACCGATGTACGTTTCCGGTACGCTGGTAGAGACATACATATTACTCAAGTTAACAATACGCATTAAACCTTGTTGGCTTGGTGCGACTACTTCCCCTTTTTCTACAAATACTTCGTCGATGGTTCCGGTAAATGGTGCGCGAATCACTGTTTTAGCCAATTGGGCTTTGATTTGAGCTACCGCTTTTTGAGCAGAGACCATTTGGGTTTGCGCTTGTAAGTACTGAATTTCAGAACCGATTTTTTTGTCCCAAAGGTTTTTTTGTCTTTCAAAAGTGGTTTTGGCTAAGGCATATTGGTTTTCGGCGCTGGCCAATTGCTGACTCATACCGGCATCGTCTACGCGACCTAAGATTTGTCCTTTAGAAACTTTTTGTCCGGCTTTAACCGTTAAAGACGTTAAAGTTCCGCTGTATTCCGGTTGGATTAGGATGTTTTCTTTGGTGTCAACACTTCCTTGGATGTCAAGATAATGTGTAAACACAGTGTCTTTCACCGTTTGTACGGCTACTAAGGCTTCTTCTTTTTTCACGTCTAAAGTCGCCAACGCTTCTTCAATTTTAGCAATTTCTCCCTGTAAAGCTGTTTTTTTAGCTTGCAAAGCCGTTACGTTTTTAGCAGCAATCAGTTCGTCTACGTTTTGGGCATTTTCTTTGTTCCCGCAAGCGTACAATACTACGGCTAAAAGGGAAAGTATAAGTGTCTTTTTACTCATGCTGTAAATATTTTTTATTGGGTATTCGTGAATCTTCGATTTCATATTGGTATGGATTAGTTTTTATTGATGATTTTTTCTAAAGTGGCTTTTTTATTGATGATGTTCACCATCGATTGCAAATACGTTTGTTGCGCCGTGTACAATTGTCTTTGGGCTTCGCTGAAGTCGAAACTGGAGGACAAACCTTCGGTAAATTTGATTTGTTGTTTTTTCTCGATGCGTTCCGCCAAGTTCAAATTGCTTTTGGATGTGGCGTATTCTTCGATACTGAATTCAAATTCGCTTTTGGCTTTTTCGTATTGCAATTTCAGTTGTTGCTCGGTAGCGGTGAGTTGTGTTTTGGCTTGTTCTAAGGCGATTTTGGCTTGTTGTGTTCTGGCGCTTCGGCCAAAGCTGCTAAAAATCGGCACATTTAAACTAACGCCTAAGTTAGAGTAGTTCAACCATCTTTGGTCTTTTTGGAAAAATTTAAACTGGTCGTTAAAAGCGTTGTAACCAAAATTTAAATTAGCGGCTAAAGACGGTAGTGCTTTACTTCTTTCCAATTTTAACTCCAATGTTTTTTGTTCTTGGAAGTTGGACGCCATCAAGTAATCGATGTTGCTGGTTACGGCAAATTCACTTTGACTGAAAGCCAATTCTAAATTAGAACCCGAAAGACTGTCCAACTTGTCTGTTAGCGTAAGTTCCGCATTAATGTCGATGCCTAAGGTAAATTTCAACAGTTTGTTCGCTACATCTAATAACCTTTTGGTATTGTTCAGATTGCTGTTGATCGTCGCCAAAGTAATTTGGAGTTGCTCTACATTTTCTTCTTCGATTAAACCGTTTTTGTAGGTTTGCTCGGTATCGAACAACGTTTTGGTTAAAGTAGTCTTATTTTTCTCCAAAATACTGATACTTTCTTGGGCTAACAATACATTGCCGTAAGCATTGATGACCAATTCTCTGATTTCGGAGTTGGTTTTTACTTTGGCGTTTTCGTAGTATTTCAAATAGGTTTTTGAAGCTTGAAGCGCCACGATATAAGAACCGTCAAAAATAAGTTGGCTTAAAGTTGAACGCGCGGTCATGTTGTGTTTGGTGCCAAAAGCTACTGTGGCAAACTCACCCGGATTTCCTCCGAAGAACTCGGCAGGCACGACCGATTTTTGCAATTCAAAGTTGTTTTGGTAGTCAACGCCGGCATTAATTTGCGGCAAACCGCTGGCGGTTGTTTCCCATTTTTTCTGTTTGGCCGCTTCAATGTCTCTATTGGCATTAATAGCCGAATAGTTGTTTTGAATGGCGTGCTCGATGGCTTGTTGCAAACTGAATGAATAGCTGACTGTTTTGTCTTGGGCCAGTACGCTATTCACGAGCAAGAGCAAAGTAATAATGATGTTCTGTTTCATGGATTGATGATTATATAATGGATAGTAAATGTTTTTCAAGTTCAATAATGCCTTCCGGAGTGGCAATGGCTCTGGTATGGTATTCGAGCGCTTTGAGTTCCAGTTCGTAGGCATCTTTTTCTAAAGCGGTATTTTCGTTGATGGAAAAAATTAAGGTGTAATAAAAATTGACGGCTGCTTCAATATGGGTTTCTTTACGGTATAAACCTTCGGCTATTCCTTTTTCGATATTTTGGCGAAACATATGACTACAGTCTTCAATTTCATTGGCTACCATTTTTTGGTAAATTTCTGGATAATGTTTTTTGAGCTGATAAGCTGGTGATTGATCAAAGGATTGAAACATTTGTTTGAACATTTCCCGCATTTGAAAATTCTCGGCGATGGCGTTGTGGTTTTGGGCCATAACTTCGTCCATCATGGCGTGAATTTTTTGATGAACCACTTCAGTGCCTTCTTCTATCAAGGCTTCCTTGTTGCTGAAATATTTGTAAATCGTTTTTTTAGAAATACACATTTCACAGGCAATATCATCCATCGTTACACTCTTGAATCCTAACTTCAAGAACATGTCCGTTGCTTTTTTGATGATTTTATCTTTCATGAGAATGTTAAAAATTATGGGGCAAATGTATTGTGGAAACTTTAAACACTAAAATAGTTTCCATAGTATTAACGAAAATTTAACATTAGTTAAAAAATACCTTTTTTGTAAAGCAGTCAGAATAGCCTAATTTAGCCACCCGAGACAATAACGTTTCCATTCAATAAATACAGCCACTTCATGCGAGCCATCTCTGAGTACCAAGACTTTATTCACGCGCATTTTAATGCCTTAGCTCTTACTAAAGAGCCTAATAATTTGTATGAACCAATTCGCTATATTTTATCGTTGGGCGGCAAAAGATTGCGTCCGGTGTTGACTTTAATGGCTACAGAGGTCTTTGATATTGATTGTCAGAAAGCGATACCGGCGGCTACGGCAGTTGAGGTATTTCATAATTTTTCGTTGATACACGATGATATTATGGACGATGCGCCGCTAAGACGTGGAAACGAAACCGTACACGAAAAATGGGATTTGAACACCGGGATTCTTTCCGGCGATGCCATGTTAATTTTGGCGTACCAGTTTTTTGAAAACTATGAGCCTAAAGTCTTTAGAGATTTGGCCAAGTTGTTCAGTAAAACCGCTTTGGAAGTTTGTGAAGGCCAACAATACGACGTTGATTTCGAAACTAGAGACGACGTGACCATTCCGGAATACCTTAAAATGATTGAGTACAAAACCGCTGTTTTGGTTGCAGCTGCCATGAAAATGGGTGCGATTGTTGCTGAAACTTCGACCGAAAATGCAGAAGCGATTTACGATTTCGGCCTCAATTTAGGGATAGCGTTTCAGTTGCAAGACGATTATTTAGATGCGTTTGGCGATCCGGAAACCTTTGGGAAACAAGTAGGCGGCGATATCATCGAAAACAAGAAAACCTATTTGTACCTGAAAGCCTTGGAGTTTTCCAAAGCCGAAGAGAAAGAGCAGTTGTTGCATTTGTTTTCCATTCACCCAACCGATAATACCGATAAAATTCAGTCGGTGAAACAAATTTTCAACCAAACCGGTGCTGATGCCGCCACGCAACAAGCCATACAAGATTTTACGCTGAAGGCCTTTCAAACCTTAGATGCTATGAACATCAGCGATGACAAAAAGGCTGTTTTGAGAGCGTTCGGGAATAAGTTAATGAGTAGAAACGTGTAGATTGCTGATTGAAGATTGCTGATTGAAGATTTAAGAATTGCTATATTTGTTTAGCGAGAATCCATCTGCCATCTTAAATCGTTAATCTTAAATCACAAATCAACTTGTTTGTAGCACCAATAAATACCGACCAATTACTTTCGGAAGCCGAAAAAGAAAACTTGTATGCCAAGCTTATCGAGCAACTCAACAAGGATTTCAATTTTGCCAACGAAGCGGTCGATTTTCCGCAAAGTACTACGCCCTATGAATTGAAAGTGCAACTGCACGAAAAAATCTATCGTTTGATTCAGTACAAATACACTGAACTACTCAACTTGCTATACATTATAGATGTTCCGGAAGAAAACATCAAACAACTGCAAGGCATGGATACGGCCGAACTGTCTGAGCAAATCGCCTATTTAATTTTAAGACGAGAATGGATGAAAGTTTGGTTCAGAAATCGCTATTAAAACTTTTCAAAAAGCAGGTTAATCAAGCCGCTGACAATACCGCTGCCTAAATCGCTGGCGCCATTCGGATTGAAGGAATCAATTCTGGTGCCGTCAAAATTAAAAGTTGTGAACGACTTAGTGTTGCTCAAGTAATATTGGCTGCCTACATTGACATATTGGTCGTTGATTTGTGTCATCGGATTATAAACGGTCAGCCAGTACTTGTCGGCGTAACTTTTACTGTCTGAAAGATTCAAACTGAATGATAAATCTCGCGGACTAAATGATAAAGCATTCGTTGAAAAAGAGCCGTTCGTTTTTCCCAATACCAATGACACCGGCTGTTGTGCAAATCCTACAGCACTGAAAAATAAAAGCGAAAGGTAAAAGAGTTGTTTCATAACTTAAAAATAAACCCTGATAAACGGCATCAACGCATCGCCGTACAAATCTTTATCCTTGTCAAACAACAAATTGAATCGTGCGCCAATAGTCACATTATCCGCTCGGTATCCGCCGCCTACATACAAGCCGGTGTTCCAAAAACTGCGTTTCACGTTGTCGTATAAATCGGTGTAAGTAGTGTTTACATGTACTTGTTCCAATTCCAATGAGAGCTGAATTTCTTCAATCGGGTTATATAGCCCGATAAGCGTTCCGCCAACGACATTGGAATCGTAAAAATTTTTCTGCTTCAAACGGCTGTATTGCAAACCGGTACCCAAAGCAAAATGCTCGTTGAAATTGTAAATCGCGCTCGGTGCTACCGTGATATCTGTAAAATCACTGCCGATGGCCAAGCCTAATCCGCCACCAAATTGCACATGGTCCCAAAAACTATCGGTTTTGGCTTTCGGAAGCGATTGTTCTTGGGAAAATCCGTTTATCGAAACCAATAATAATAGTAGCAATGACAGTAAATTTTGACCGGTTTTAACAGTATTTTTTTTCATAACAATGTGTATAGTTATTTAGCGTTATAAATATACTAAAATGATTGAAAGATTATTACAAATGTCATACTTTTGCAACTGATTTTCTAATACTAAGAATATTTACAGCTACAATCATGGATAGGTTTTCCTTTTTAAACGCAGCACACACCGAATTTTTTGCCGATTTATACGAACAATACCTTCAAAATCCCGATAGCGTTGAGCCAAGTTGGAGAGCCTTTTTTCAAGGTTTCGATTTTGGGATGACTACCTTTAACGAGGAACAAGCCGGAGCTGCTGTTTTGGCTACCGAAATTGGTCGTCAGGATTACAGCGTAGTTTCTGAAAAACTGCAAAAAGAATTTAATGTTTTACGATTAATTGACGGTTACAGAACCCGCGGACATTTGTTTACCCAAACCAATCCGGTACGTGAAAGAAGAACCTATGAGCCTAATTTAGATATCGAAAATTTCGGTCTGACAGCAGCAGATATGGATACCGTGTTTGATGCAGCCAAAATTTTAGGAAAACAACCTTCTACCTTAAAACAGATTTTAGCGCACCTTAAAAACATGTATTGCCAACATATTGGTATCGAATACATGCATATGGAAAATCCTATTTTTGTGAACTGGGTACAGGAACGCATCAACAAAAACGACAACCAACCCGATTTTAACGCGGAACAAAA